>DAOOPV010000008.1:0-63745 GCA_035388405.1 Anaerolineaceae bacterium | reverse complement strand
CTTTTGCGAAGAATCTTAACAGCTGGTTAAGAAGGCGAGATTCTTCGTTCCTCAGGATGACAAACTCACACTGTCATTCTGAGCCTCTTTTGCGAAGAATCTTAACCCAAGGCGCAAAAGGCAAGATCCTTCGTTCCTCAGGATGACAAATATTCACTGTCATTCTGAGCTACTTTTGCGAAAAATCTTAACAGATGGCTCAAAAGGCAAGATCCTTCGTTCCTCAGGATGACAAACTCACACTGTCATTCTGAGCCTCTTTTGCGGAGAATCTAAAGATTCAAAATTAAAAGCAAGATCCTTCGTTCCTCAGGATGACAAACATACACTGTCATTCTGAGCTGCTTTTGCGAAGAATCTTAACAGCTGGTTAAGAAGGCGAGATTCTTCGTTCCTCAGGATGAAAAAAACTCACTGTCATTCTGAGCCTCTTTTGCGAAGAATCTAAAGATTCAAAATTAAAAGCAAGTTCCCTCGTTCCTCAGGATGAGAAACTTACACTGTCATTCTGAGCTGCTTTTGCGAAGAATCTAAAGATTCAAAATTAAAAGCAAGATCCTTCGTTCCTCAGGATGACAAACATAGACTGTCAAAAGGCAAGATCCTTCGTTCCTCAGGATGACAAACATATACTGTCAAAAGGCAAGATCCTTCGTTCCTCAGGATGACAAGCATATACTGTCATTCTGAGCTGCTTTTGCGAAGAATCTTATGGAATTGATAATGAAAATTCTTCTTTTCCATAATTGCAAGTAAAATTACCAAGTTGCTCAATTTATAACAATGAGGACATGTATTTTAATGAAGATGTACTATGTTTACATGATTACCAATTGGAAAAACGAGGTCTTATATACAGGGGTCACTAATGATCTTGCCAGGAGAATAAATGAACATAGAGATAAGAAAATCCCAGGCTTTGCGAGTCGCTATAATGTAAACAAATTGGTCTTTTTCGAATCAATTACGGACATAAATGCTGCAATTGCAAGAGAAAAAGAGATAAAGGGTTGGGTACGCAGAAAAAAGAATGCATTAATTGAAACACTGAATCCTGATTGGGCTGATCTCGGAATCGAGTATGGAATAATTAACGACAAATAGTTAGTGACGCGTTGACAGAGTGTTCATTGCTTTGTTCAGGATGACAAACATACACTGTCATTCTGAGCTGTTTTGTGAAGAATCTAAACCCAAGGCTCAAAAGGCAAGATCCTTCGTTCCTCAGGATGACGAACTTACACTGTCAAAAGGCGAGATCCTTCGTTCCTCAGGATGACGAACATACACTGTCAAAAGGCGAGATCCTTCGTTCCTCAGGATGACAACCATAATCTGTCAAAAGGCAAGATCCTTCGTTCCTCAGGATGACAAACTTACACTGTCAAAAGGCAAGATCCTTCGTTCCTCAGGATGACAAACTCACACTGTCAAAAGGCGAGATCCTTCGTTCCTCAGGATGACAAACACAACGAAAACCAAACGTGTATAATACTGCCCAGGAGCCTTATGCAGCTATATCTCATCCGCCATGGACAGTCCGCCAATAACGCCCGTTGGGAAGCCCAGGAAAGTTATGAAACTTACCGCAGCTCCGACCCAACCCTGACTGAAAAAGGTGTACGACAAGCAGAGCTCCTGGCGGATTTTCTCGCAGTCTCCAAACCCGGCGAAGATAACTTCTGGCGCGATCCCCAAAACAGGCTTGGTTTCGGGCTGACCCACATCTACTGCAGCCTGATGCAGCGCGCGATTCACACTGGAAGCATCATCGCTAATCGTCTGAACCTACCTCTGATGGCACTACCTGAGGCTCATGAAGTCGGTGGGATCTATCTTGACTCGATTGTAAATGATGTTATTGAGATAAGTTTGGAACACGGTGTCAGCCCTGAGTTCCTTTCGACCCATTATCCCGATCTCATCCTGGCAAAACCCATCGAGGAGAAGGGTTGGTGGCGAGGCGGAAAAGAAGAAAGCAGCTTGCCGCTGAAACGGGCACAGAGTGTCTTGAATTGGATCAAAGAACGGCATCTTGGTTCTGATGACCGTGTGGCGATCGTCACGCATGGCGGTTTTACCAATTACCTTCTGCGCGCGATGCTCCAGATATCTCCGGAAGAACCTGACAGTCGCAAATTGGATTATCGCCTGATCTATAACAATTGTGCGCTCAGCCGTTTCGACTTTGTAGACAACCGCATTATGATGGTCTATCACAATCGCGCTGATTTCCTGACAGATGACCTTGTCTCTTAATGGGATTTATTAAATATTGTTGTTCCAGGGGAGCTTTATCCTGATAATTACCTCATCCTTAGTATCAAACATGAACATAACTGCCTTCGGGTTCACTGTAACCTCTCTGTGGGTTGGTGGCGAGGAGTTAGAGTCCAGCTCAACCTTTGGTAGAATTACGGCATCAAGCCTGATTGGGCTGGAAAGAAAATAGAAATGCCTTTTTATATTAATATCCTCATCATTTTCATTCTCTTCATTTTTAACGCGATCTTTGCGATGTATGAAATTGCCATGGTCTCGTCGAAGAAGACCCGCCTGGTTGCTCGCGCTGAAGACGGGCAAAAGGGGGCTTCTGTTGCCATGGAGCTTTTGCAGGATCCTGACCAGCAATACCTCTCCGCGATCCAGATCATGATCACCATGATCGATACGCTGGCTGGCGGTATTGGAGGTGCTCAACTTTCCCGACCCTTGGCAGAGATCTTTAAGCGCATCGTCTGGTTGGAGCCGTTTGCGGAAATCGTCGCGTTGATCCTTGTTGTGATTGTTATTACCTACTTCTCGATAGTTTTGGGTGAGCTCATCCCCAAACGCATCGCGGTTAGCAAGCCTGAAGATGTTGTTACCAGGCTTTCCCCGATGATCAAAGGCATGTCGCGAGTGATGCGCCCGCTAACCAAGCTATTGAGTGCCTCGACCAATCTGGGTATCAAGGTCTTCAACATCGATGTTACCAGGGAGCCAGCCATTACCGAGGAAGAACTGAAAGGTTACATCCAGGAAGGGCGCCAGACTGGCGTCTTTGATGAAGCTGAGCAGACCATGGTGGATGGGGTCTTCCGTTTCAGTGATCGCCGTGTGGACGCGATTATGACCCCGCATACTGAATTGGACTGGATCGATCTGGACGATGACCACGACACAATCGTGAAGGAATTGATGGAAAGCAGCTATTCCCGTCTGCCTGTCGCCCACGGCGATCTGGATCGTTCGATGGGATATGTTAACACCAAGGATTTGCTTGGGGTGGACATCCACAGTCCGCAATTCAATCTTGAGGACTATGTTCGCCAACCTTTATTCTTCCCCGGCAATATGGAAGCTGTCAAGGCTTTTGAGCAATTCAGACAAACCGGCATCCATCATGCTCTCGTGCTGGACGAGTACGGCGGAGTGGAAGGTTTTGTGACGCTTTACGACGTGCTGGAATCGATCGTTGGCGACATCCCGCTCGATGAGCACGATAAGGATCAGGATGTTGTGCAGCGTGCAGATGGCACATGGCTGGTGGATGGGTTGATCCCGATCGACGAGCTCAAAGCGATCATGGACGTGGATGAATTACCGGAAGAAGATAAGGCGGGCTTCCAGACCCTGAGTGGCTTTGTCATGAACCAGTTAAGGCGAATCCCCAAGACAGGCGCGATCTTCGAATGGGATCACTGGCGGTTTGAAGTCGTGGATATGGATGGCCACCGGGTGGATCGGGTCCTGGTGACGGATCTATCAGCCGAGAATGGACCTTCTGCTGAGATCTGACCTTACGGACGCCAACGGGTGAAGATGGCGTGCGAGAGCACGTGACCCGCGCTTTCTTCAACGGTCACCAATTCACCAGTGGTGAACTCTCCATGCTTGCCAACCATTTCTTCCATTGCCTGCTTTGTGATCACAGCTGAGGCTGTGATGGCGTACGCGGTCAGGATCACAAATCCCGCGTCTTTCGCGACCAACGACCGGCAGGCTTCGATCAGTTCGGGCATGCGTTTAAAGAAATCCCAAACCTCGCCGCTTGAACCTCGCCCAAATTTGGGTGGGTCCATGATGATTCCCTGGTAGGTGTTGCCGCGGCGGGCTTCACGTTTGACGAATTTCAACGCGTCTTCCGCGATCCAACGCACGGGTCTATCCGACAGGCCTGAAAGTTTCATATTCAGGTTTGCCCAACTGATGGCATGCTTGGATGAGTCCACGTGTGTCACTTCCGCGCCGGCTGCCGCAGTAGCTACGCTTGCAAGACCGGTGTATCCAAAAAGGTTCAACACCTTGAATGGTTTACGAGCAGTGGTGATGCGTTCGGTCATCCAGTCCCAATGGCTTGCCTGCTCAGGGAAGACCCCCACATGGCGTGAGCTTGAAAGCTGCGCTTGAAATTGCAGTTTTCCATAAGTGAGCTTCCAGCTCTTTTCCATCGGATTGAGCATAGTCCACTTACCGCCATACTCCTGCTGCTCTTCCACGAGTAACGCGTGGGCTTTCTTCCATTCACTGGCAGGCAGGCTCTTTGCCCAGATGGCTTGCGGACGGGGACGAATGAGCAGGTAAGGACCAAAACGTTCAAGCGTTTTGCCATCGCCGCTATCGAGTAGTTGATAATCTTTCCAGTTGGGAGAGGCTTCGAGCACGAGGGGTGTTAGGTCGGGTTTCATAGGTTTTCCAATTTCTTAAAAGAATACCGGGATCACGTAACTGATGATCAGGGAAACAGCGGTTGAGATTGCCAGTGAATCGAACAGGATTAGTGGCAGACTTTGTTGATCGGAATTAAATCGATGTTTAATGAGCGCGAGAGCCGTACTCAGCAGAACAATCAAAAGCAACACCCAGGCTGGAATGACCTCGAGAACGATAAAAAGCATATAAGCCGCCGCTGTTGCAAAAACCGACAGGACAATCAGCATTAATCTGCTTAGTGATTTGGTTGTCCTTTCTGTGGTCCAGGCAGCAAACAGGAAGCCAAACGCGAGGAAGAAAATGGTCAGCAGGATGGCTTCAATGTGTAACCGTTCAGCGGTTGCGAGGTAGCCGGATAGCCCAAAGATGGCCGACAAAAGGGGTTGTTGTTTTCCGAGACGCATCAAGGCGGAATTGCCAAAATTGAGACCGCGATGGGAAAGCGCAATGGCTATCAACACTCCGAGCAATCCGAGCACGATGTTCAGCGGACCGAGGAGGGCGGCTAAAGCCAGGCAAACCAGCACCACAATCGCGCTGAGTACACGGGATAACTTGATCGAGACTTCCCCTGACGCGATTGGGTTTTGCGATTTGCCATTTGTTTCCGCGACAGCCACCGGGGCATTTTCAATTTTTTGATACATCACTGCAAAGCCGAATAGCAAAAGATTACTGATTACCGCAATTCCAACGCGTGTTAAGGCACGATCGCCGCCAGCAGCGCTGCCAAGAAGCGTTGCAGCCATGGTTGCAGGCAGGTAGTCGAGGCATCCGAGCAGCTTATAAAAGGATCGCAGGATTTTCATCACTTGTTAAGTATACCAAACGACCCCGTCCAGACAGCTACCAAGACATTATTGAACCAACCTTAACCATTTCGCGAGACTCGGGTTTAGAATTGCGGGGAGGAGAAATCTATGGACTTTAATCGGATAATTGACCGTCGTCATTCTGAGTGTATCAAGTGGAATCGATTTGATGAAGATGTATTGCCCATGTGGGTGGCTGATACGGATTTTAAATGCCCGGATGCGGTCATCCGTGCCTTACATGAGCGCGTTGATCATGGCATTTTTGGCTATGGCGCACCCCCCAAAGAACTGGATCAAACTGTCATTCAAAGGATGAAGAGGCTTTATGATTGGGATGTTCGCGAAACCCAGATTGGTTACATCCCCGGCATCGTTACCGGCTTCAACGCAGCTATCCGGGCTTTTTGCGAACCAGGCGACGCGGTCATCTACCAAACGCCTGCCTATCCGCCCTTTATCAGCGCGCCTGATTCAGCGAAATTGAGGGGGGTCCAGAATCCTCTTGTCCAGCATGAAGACGGCACTTATCACATTGACTTTGAACGGTTTGAGGAGCAACTAGCTAGTGAAAATGTTCACGCCTTCATCCTCTGCAATCCCCAAAATCCGACTGGCAGGGTCTTTTCCCGTGAAGAACTGACCCAATTGGCTGAGATCTGCCTGCGAAACGATGTTCTGATCATTTCCGACGAGATCCATTGCGATATTCTCTACGATAACCGCAAACACATACCGATCGCCTCCCTCTCCCCGGAGGTGGCAGCCAACACCATCACCTTCATGGCGCCCAGCAAAACCTATAATATTGCCGGGTTGCATGCTTCGGTTTATATTGTCCAAAACCTTGAGTTGAAGGAAAAGCTGCAGTGCTTCTGTAATGGACTGGTTGGATGCCCCAGCGTCCTCTCCCTGACGGCTGCCCTTGCGGCGTATGCCGAGGGAGATGAGTGGCTCGCTGAACAGAACCATTACCTGCAGGCAAACCGGGACTTCCTGGATGACGCACTTCGCACCCAGCTTTCGAGCATTCGGTGGAACAAACCCGAAGCCACCTTCCTGGGTTGGCTGGATTGCAGCACATTGGGCTTGGAAGAACCGCCTTACGAATTCTTCCTGCGCGAAGCGCGCGTTGGCTTGAACGAAGGCCTTACCTTTGGCCCCCAATGCGGCGATTTTGTGCGCCTCAATTTTGGCACCACCCGGGCAAACCTGCACGAGGCAATCAGCCGCATGGAAGCTGCCCTGGCAGCCCGTTGAAACATTCGATGCATTTAGATTCTCAGAATTCTGATCGGGATTATCTGCGCCAGGTGCAATATCGCACCGCGCAGAACCTCAACGCGCGCATCCAAATCCACAAACGCTTTTCTACGGGCACTCAACGATGGGAAGATTTCGTCTTTGAACATCTGCCCGACCTGAGCGGCAAGCGACTACTGGCGTTGGGGTGTGGGAATGCCACCCAGTGGCGCGCCAACCGGCAGCGCTTCGCCCCGGATGCAACTCTCGTTATGACCGATCTCTCCGAAGGCATGCTGGCGGAAGCCCGCCTTGATCTGGAAGGGGACGGACGGTTCACCTTGCGCTGCATGGATGCCTCCAGGCTGGAATTTGAGGACGCGAGTTTTGATTTTGTGACTGCCAACCACATGCTCTATCACGTGCCGGATATCGCGCAGGCACTCGCGGAAGTGGCGCGGGTGCTCAAGCCGGACGGTGCGATGATGGCTGCGACCAATGGCGAAAACTATATGTTAGATCTGGACCTGTTACTGACCGAATTCTGGCCAGACTATGGGGGCTTGCACACCATGTCTCTCAAGTTCAACCTGGAGAATGGCGCGGAACAACTCAGCCAGTGGTTTGGCATCGTCGAAAAGAAGCTCTATACAGGTGATCTCTGGGTCACCGAAGCCCAACCCCTGGTGGATTATGTTTACTCAACACCCAGGGTGCAGCAAATGATTCCATTGGATCAACGGGAAGCCATGCGCGTCTTCTTCCAGGCGCGTATTGACCAGGCTGATGGCATCCTGATCCGCAAGGAAACCGGGCTTTTCCTCGCCAGTCAGCCTATAAAGGCTTAACGAAAATAGGCGATGAAGATCGTCAAAACCGACACCACCGCGCAATAGATCGCGAAGGGGATCAGTGAGCGTGACTTCAGGAAGTTGAGCAGCCATCGGATGCTCAGGTAGCCGACCACGAGCGCGACGAAAAAACCAACAAGAATAATCGGCAGGAAGCTGCCCAAGTCCGGAATCTTTACCAGATCCAGAAGGGAAAGCAAGCCGGCTGCGAGCATGATCGGGATGGACATCAGGAATGAGAACCTGGCTGCCGCCTCGCGTTTCAATCCACGGGTGAGTCCACCGCTGATGGTTGCACCAGAACGGGAAATCCCCGGGAAGATTGCCAGCAACTGCGAGAAGCCAATCACCAAGGCATCTTTTGGGGTGACGCTCTCAAGAGTACGTTCCTTACGCGAGAAGACTTCAGCCAACGTCAGGATCACCGCGGTAACAAACAGCAATACTGCCGTCAGAACCGGGCTTGAAAAGGCTGCTTCGACCTTGCTTTTCAGCAGCAATCCTCCCAAACCAGCCGGGATGGTAGCCAAAACGATGTACCAACCAAGACGCGAATTGGTTTCCTGGAGGGGTTTCTTGCTGCGAATGCCGGCGATCACCGCTTTGAAAATTGCCACCAAATTCTTCCAGAAGTAGGCGATCACTGCCACCAGGGTGCCAAGCTGCACCAACACGTCAAAAATGAAGGCTTTGGTCGGGTGAAGCGTCCAGTTGAGGATGAAGGGCACTAGCACAAGGTGTGCCGAGGAACTGACGGGCAGAAACTCAGTTAAACCCTGGACGATGCCAAGTAGCAATGATTGGAAAAAAGTCATGAATGTACCTCCGGAATGCGGGCGATGCCGAGTTTGGCCATTGCCTGGTCTGCGAAAGCGGTCAGGTTGCCTGCCAGGATGGCTTTGCGCAGGTTGCGTGCCAGATCGAGCAGGGTGTGCAAGTTGTGGATCGAGAGCAGTGTGGCTGCCAGCATTTCTTTTGCGACGATCAGGTGGCGCAGGTAAGCCCGGGTGAAGGTGCGGCAGGTGTAGCACTGGCATTCTGCGTCGATCGGGCGTTCGTCCCGGGCGAAAGAAGCGTTCATCAGGTTCAGCCTGCCAAAATTGGTCATGGCGGTGTTGTGTCGTGCCAGGCGGGTGGGCAGGACGCAGTCAAAAACATCGATGCCCCGCAGTACGCCCTCGATCAGGTCCTCTGGAGTGCCAACCCCCATCAAGTAACGGGGTTTGTCTTTGGGCAGGACGGCGTTGACGACCTCGATCGTGCGGTACATGTCGTCTTTGCCCTCGCCAACCGAAAGCCCGCCGATGGCGTGCCCCGGGAAGCCCAGACTGCTGATCACCTGCGCCGATTCTGTACGCAGATCCTCAAAAATGCCGCCCTGCACAATGCCAAACAAGGCTTGATCATCCCGTTTTTTGGCATCCAGGCAACGCTTTGCCCACAGGTGGGTGCGGTCCATGGCTTCTTTGGAGTAATCGTGGTTCAGGGGGTCCGCGCATTCGTCGAACGCCATGATGATGTCCGCGCCGAGGTTTTCCTGGATCGCGATCGAACTTTCGGGAGTCAGGCGCTTCATGGAACCATCGATGTGGGATTTGAAGGTCACGCCATCGGGGTCGATCTTGCGCGTTTCTGCCAGGGAGAAAACCTGGAAACCGCCTGAGTCGGTCAGCATTGGTTTATGCCACTGCATAAATTGATGCAGGCCGCCCATTTGCGCCACCAATTCGTCGCCAGGTCTCAGGAAGAGATGGTAGGTGTTGGAAAGGACCAGCGTCGCGCGGAGTTCTTCGAGTTGGGCGGGCGTGATGGATTTGACGGTTGCCTGGGTGCCGACCGGCGCGAAAACGGGCGTTTCAAGCACACCGTTAGGGGTGATGAACTCACCGGCGCGAGCTGCGCCTTCTTCAGCGTTGATTGACCACTCGAACATATTTTGCATCCTCTCAAAAAACTCCCCCAATTGTACCTTTATTATTTTGGTCCTGGCTGGATTAGGCACAGAAATGAGCCTTTTTTAAGAGTATTTTGGCACGAGTTTGGTGCAAGATATCTCCGCCTTTGAGTTGCTTTATTCAAACTCGGTCGTAGGGCGGGGTTGGAAGCACTCTATACTTCATCATTCAGAAACCTCGATGTGCTTCCAATTCGCCAACATGCCATCGAAAATTCGAAACAAATTCCACTTGCCACCTCAATAACTGTCAATGGCGGATTGAGGGCACGGAAACGTTTATTTATCACACCATTCATGGTGCCCTCAATACCCTGCCGGGCACTTTGTCGCGCCCTACGAGTAACTGTTTCCACGTGCAATTTTTTGGGAAAAGGTCGTTATCCTTTTACAAAATATCAGCATCTGCGTAGGGCGAAATTGGAAGCACCACACACTTCATCACTTAGTGACCTTCGTGTGCTTCCAATTCGCCAACATGCCATTGAGAATTCGAAACAAATTCCACTTGCCACCTCAATAACTGTCAATGGCGGATTGAGGTCACGACACGCTTCTCCACCACAATGCTCACGGTGCCCTCAATCGCGCCCTACGAGTCTCTGTTTCCACGTGCAATTTTTTGGAAAAAGGTCGTTATCCTTTTACAAAATATCAGAATCTGCGTAGGGCGAAATTGGAAGCACCACACACTTCATCACTTAGTGACCTTCGTGTGCTTCCAATTCGCCAACATGCCATCGAAAATTCGAAACAAATTCCACTTGCCACCTCAATAACTGTCAATGGCGGATTGAGGGCACTATACGCTTCTCCATCACAATGTTCACGGTGCCCTCAACCGCGCCCGAAGAATTCAAACATTCAGCGGTTTCCTGAGTTCGAACAGGGTCCGGTAAGCCCGATAGCCCAGGTTGGTATAGAGGCGCATGGCACCGGTCGGGTTTTGCGTGTCAGCGGTCAGCGCCACTTCATCCATGTTCATGGCTTTGAACATTGCCATCGACTTGCAGATCAGGCTGCTGGCAACGCCCCGTCCGCGCCATTCCCTTCGGACAGAAATGCCTTCGGTGTAGCCGCGGTTGTGACCTTCGAGGTCGTTCTCCTCCATTGAGATGTAGTTTTGTACCGAGCCCACCACTTCGTCGCCATCCCAGGCGACCTGCCAAAGAAAAGGCTGAAAATTTGGACTTGCCAGGTAACTCTGATACCACTCCTCTGTAGGACTTGCGGCAGCGTACTCATCCACAAAAGCGTCGTTAGAAGCGTCCCAAATCTTGCGATAATCCCTAATCAGGACTGGGCGAACGGTAATTCCTTCCGGTAATGGTCGCTCCGGCAGATCAGTCAGCGGGCGGCTCATCGAGTGATAATATCGGTCTATCGCAAATCCTGCTTCCATCAGGATGTTAAATCGGGTTCTGTCAGGTTCCCGACAAATGGTCACGAAGAAGCCTTTTTCACCTTCAGGCAGGGTGGAGGCATAACGACGCCCGCGCGTTTCACCCCAGGCAATCAAGCTTTGTTCGATACCCTTGCCCTGCCAGGCTGGGTCGACTCTGAAGAGGATGCCATAGGAGTATTCACTGGTTGCGACCTGGCGTTCCCAATAGACCCTGCTAAAACCAACAGTTTCTCCGTTCACCTCAACGAAAATTACGTCATCATGTGGATCGGAGTTGCTCAGGTTGGTGTATTCTGCGCGCAGGCTTTCGATTGTGTTGTCTCCCGGGGCTTGTCCAGCAGCGTGCAGGTTAGAATAAATTGCCAACATTTTTGGAAAGTCGGACTCGCCCTCAAAATGGCGAAAGATTATTCCATCAATATTCGGGGAGTTTTTGATTGGGTATAAATCTGGTTGTGTCATTTTCTGTCTCTTTCAAATAATTATTGCTGTAACTGTCAACATATCCGGTTAACAAAAAACCACGGGTGTGGATTGCCCGTGGTTCGATGATCTTGGAAAGAAAAAAATCAATAAACAGGCGCAATCCGGCCAATGCAAATATGCGCGCTTGCAGAGGCACAGATGGAATTGATGTTGTGGTAGTTGATAACCATAGGGGTAATTCTAAGACAAACCGGTGCGGTGTCAAGAAGATATCAAGGATTGGTGAAGGATCTTTCGTCGGGAAGAGGCTCGACCCCTTTCGCGACACATAAAGACGGAACGGCGCACCCTATTCGCTTGGCTGCCAGGGAAGGGACCGTTCCCCACAACTTCGCACTTCAACAATTTTCCTCGTAAGTGATATACTTTTCCCTCGTGGATATTAACACTTACTCAACCTGGCTGGAGATCGACCTCAAAGCTATCAAGAACAATGCCGCTCTGATCCGGGAAAAGACCGGGTCGGAGGTGATGGCTGTGATCAAAGCCAATGGCTACGGTCACGGCGCGCGCCCTGCCGCCCAGGCTGCTATTGCCGGCGGCGCCACCTGGATTGGCGTGGCGCGCATCGAAGAGGCGCTTGCCCTGCGCCGTGCGGGCATCTCGTGCAAGCTGCTGGTGTTGGGCTTCACCCCGGCAGCCAAAGTGCCCGAAGCGATTGAGCACGGCATCACGGTGGCGCTCTTTGATCCCGAACTGGCGCAGAATTACCTTGAATACGTCAACATTCATGGCGGAACGCTGCATGCCCATCTTAAGGTCGAGACAGGTATGGGCCGACTTGGGATGAACCCTGAGAATGTCGCATCCTTCCTTGAAGGGCTAAGAGATACTGGCCTCAAGGTGGACGGGATCTTCACACACCTTGCCAGGGCAGACGAGCCCGACTCGGACTCGACCCCCAAACAATTGGCAATCTTTGACGCGCTCCTGGCAGACCTCGAGAGCAAAGGACTCAAACCCGAAAAAGTGCATGCAGCAAACTCGGCTGCTGTGCTGAACTTCCCCCAGGCTTACTACGACATCGTACGGCCGGGCGACCTGCTCTTTGGTATGTCACCTACAGGTGATATTTTGCCAGCTGGCTTCAAGCCGGCTCTCGCCTGGAAAGCACGGATTATCTCGCTGCACAACTTCCCTGCAGGTCAGGGTATCAGTTATGGCTCCACTTATGTGACCAGCAAAGATGAACGCATTGGTGTGATGCCGACGGGTTACGGCGATGGTTTCCGCCGTGCTGAAAATCAGCAGGTGCTGGTTGGTGGCAAACGGGTGGATATTGTCGGCAGAGTCTGCATGGATCAGTGCATGCTCCAGCTCGATAGCGTTCCCGATGCCAAAGTGGGCGATGAGATCGTGCTGATTGGTTCCCAGGGCGATGAAACCCTGAGCGTTGATGAGGTCGCAAAACGTTGGGGCACCATCAACTACGAAGTTGTCTGTGGTCTGGCGGACCGCCTTCCCAGGATCTACAACGAATGACCCGATCCTTGATACGGGCAGAATTTCACTGCCATACAATCTATTCGCATGACAGCCTGGTCGAATTAGGCGCGTTGCTCAAGGCTTGTGACGAACGCGGCATCGACAAGATCGCCGTCACTGACCATGGCAGCATGAAGGGTGCTTTCAAGGCGCATAAAATGGCACCAGATCGCTTCATTTTGGGTGAGGAGATTAAGACGCCTGAAGGCGAAATATTAGGCTACTTTATGAACGAAGAGATCCCCCAGGGTCTGCCAGCCGTTGAGGTTGTTTACCGTTTACGTGGGCAAGGAGCGTTCATCAGCCTGGCTCATCCTTTTGACCCTTATCGTAGTGGGTGGACTGAAGAGACGCTTGACCAGATCTTACCCTACATCGATGGGCTGGAAGTCTTTAACGCCCGCTCGCGGCGTGAGGAATACAACCAAAAAGCTTATGAGTTCGCCATGGAACATGGAAAAGCTTTGATGGCAGGCAGCGATGCGCATGCGTTGAGCGAGTTGGGCAAAGCTAGTATGACCATGCCCTGGTTTGAAGATGCAGATGGTTTGCGTGCAGCAGCACGTGAGGCGACCATTAGCGGTGAGCTTTCCGGTCTGTACGTCCACATGGTATCCACCTTTGCCCGGGTGGCGAAGAAATTCAACTTTTGATATAGCGGATAGTTCATACGCTCACAATGGCGAGACGAAGTACTAGTTGGGCGCGACAAAGTGCCCACAGGGTATTGGAAGCACTGCGCAGATCATCATGCAGAGGTCCTGGTGTGCTAACAATCCGCCACAAACTAAACCAGTCAGAATTCCAGCAACGGTGGATTGAGGGCACGGATAGGTTCGTTCATCACAATGTTTACGATGCCATCAAGCTCGCCCTAAAGGTAATTCTGGGTTAAAGATTAATAGAAACACCAAAATAGAAAGGACACTCAAAAAATCGAGTGTCCTTTTGATGATTGAAGTGAACGAAGACTGTTTATTTCAACAACGAGAATAATAGCCAGGCTGCCAAAATCAAGAAGACAATTGCCATGCCGATCTTGACTGCTCCGGCATGCTTGCGCAGGAACTCCGTGAACTGCTTCGAGGTTGTGCCGTAGAACGCAAGAATAAAGACGACGATCAATGGCACGATGAACATCAGGTTATAGAGCACCAGGTAGAGCATCGCCTGACCGCGCATCGCGGGAACCGAGCTCATCGAGATGATCACTGGCAGGTATATTTGCCCGGTGCACGCCAGTTCCAGAAGAGAGATCAGCAATCCGGTGACGAAGGCTCCGATGACATAGCTGCTGGCTTTGCGCCCTTCGCGGACGGTCTGATTGATTCGCTTTCGCAGAGGCTCAGGGAGCTTGAGCGCCATATCGTTCAGATCACCCTGGCGAACTTTGATGAAGTCGCGGATACTCAGGACTGCCAAAACCAGGCACAAGACAGCGGTCAAAATATAAACAACCTTGCTAATGATTGAAGTGAAGCCTGAGATCAGGTCGAGTACTTTGTAGAAACCCAGCCCTACCAGTAAGTAAGCGATAAAGACGCCCAAGGTGAAACTGGCGCCGGTAATCAAAATTTGCTTGCCTTTTTTGCCGCTCAGCGAGAGATAGGAGACAAAGAAGATGATGGTCGCGAAGGCGCAGGGATTCAATCCATCCACCAACCCAGCCAGGACCACTGCCAGCCAACCCATCCTTTCGAAGCGATCGATCAGGGCGGTGTTTCCATCTTCAGGATTGTAATCCTTCCAAAAAGCGGGAGAGCCATCGGCAACGAGTTCCTGCAGAACTGGCTCAATGGCGGCAGGTGTAAACTCTGCTTCATCAATCCAGGCTTTATCACCAATGAAAAGTGCTGGTGTATTGAAGTTTTTCTCCACGCCAACTCGCGCTGCCATCCACTCAGCCATGGCGGCTTCATCAAAAATGTTGAACTCCTCAATAATGAGTTGAGGAAATTTCGATTTCAAATATGCCATATCTGTTTCAGCCCGGGCACATTCTTTACAGCCTGTCTGGTAAAAATAGGCGGCATAGATTGGCGCGGAAACTTCGCATGCTGAAGGATCATCCGGACTGCAAACCAGTCCGGCATCAGGCGTAGGTTGAACTTGTGAGATCACCAGCGAAGCAGGATCCACACCGGGTATTTCCGGGAGTTGGATGCCCTCGCCTGTCAGCCCGGTTTCGACCAATTCCACGAACTTATCTCTTGTCTGCTGTTCCCCGTTGAGCATTTCATTGCCAATCAAAACCACGGGCAATCCGCGTTCGCTGGCTCCAATACCGAAAGCGCTCTCGGCTTTCATCAGGGCTTCATAATTGACGCTTTCACCCAATTCGACCAGTTTTATTCCCAGCAAACCGGGGTGTTCGGCTTCCAAAGGCTGCACAATATTTTGCAATATGTCCATACAGTGGCTGCATGTGGTTGAATAGAAGTAATATGCTTCAACCTTAACGTTTTCCGTGGCTGGTTGGGTGGGTCCTGTCCCACCGGGACCGATGCCCTGGGGATTGTTGGCTGAAGCTGATGCCAGATTGGGCAAAAGAAGCGAAAAGAAGGCAATTAACGAGAGCCCGATGGAGGTCAGGAATGCTCTGGTTTCTCTGGTTTGCATAAGGGTTAGTAACCTTTCAAAAGACGACTTTAAGAACGTGTTATAGATTTCCGTCTGATTCTAACACGGGTTAAAAAAGATAAGTCAGACAGCGTTCAATTAAGCGATTTCGACCTTGGTAATTGGGAAACGGCTGGCGTTGAAATGATCGATCAGTATTTGGCGTTGTTCCCCTTCGATGCCGCCAAGGATCATGCGCAGGCGGAAGTCACCATTTTTGGAGGTGGAGCTGACCGTGCGCAGGATGTTTCCGCCCACTTCTGAGACGAGACCTGCAAAATATGCCAATCCGCCCGGACGATTTGTGGCTTCAGGACCCTCCACCAGCAGCGAGGTCCAGCGCAACGCTGTCCGGGAGATACCCACCAGGTCCAGCGCGTTTTCAAATTCGTCAGTGGAAATTGAACCACCGCCAATTGCAGAATGCAAATCATCCAGGTTGGCGCAAGCCAACAACCCAAGCAAAGCTTCGATGCGGTTTGGATCCAATGCACGCACATCATCCAGATCAAGGATGCCACGTTCGGAGATAATGTTGTGTATTAATTCGCGCCCACGGCGGCTGGCTGCCTTCAGGTTGACCATTGCCAGCACATTTCGCAGCAGACGAGCGGTTGAGGGATTGCAGTGGTTCAGCCAGTCGGGTTCTGGTACTTTGTGCGGTTCGCCGCTGAGTACTTCAACGACATCTCCGGGATTGAGCGTGTCATAGAGGTGCCGCTCCTCGCCGTTAACCAGCACCTTGTGAATCTTGTCAAGATAGAACTCCTGAATGGCTGCCACCCCATCCAGGACCGTACTGCCTTCCTGCAAAAACCGTGTTCCACCGAATGGTGTCAGGATCTGCACCGGCCTGTAACGACTGATATCCTGGTCGTGGTTGATGGCATAGATGACCCCCCAGGTGTTTTCACCTTCCATGTTCTCGGTTGCGATGGCAACTTCGATTGCGCCTGTTCCAGGCAGATAGGCGGTAACTTGCAGTGCGCGGTAGCCGTTCTGTGGAGAGGCAATGTAATCATCAAAGCGGTCCTGGTCGAGATTTCGGCTGAAATAGCGGTTGACACGTGAGAGCAGCCTGTAACAGGCGGTCTCATCGTCGTTGCGTACCAGCATACGAAAGCTGACTATGTCATTGACAGCTGAGAAGTCTTGCAGGGATGTGCGGTGGCTGCGGGCCATACGCTGAAGTTTGTCCCATGCCTGCCAGTAGCCATTGACTGTGAACTTGATGGAACCATCCACACCTTCAGAAGTCATCAGGTTCCCCAGTTCGTTGAGGTAGTAGCGGATGAAGTTTATGTTAAGTCGGGGGTCAGAGTCTATCTTATTTTTTACTTTGCTAAAAGAGGCTGGTTCAGCATAAGGAAATGCCATGTCTTCAATCCAGCGGCGCCAGCGATAACAATTAAGAATGCCTGCCAGTTTGCCGTAGGCGCGGATGGCTTCGGTTGCTTTTTGCCACTGCTTACCCGGGGATTGGTAGTGCAGGGTCATCATATTGTGGCTTTTATCCGCCAATTTCACCACAAAGACAGCTGGGTCGCGGAACATGGCGATTTTGCGCAGTGTTTCCATCTCGCGCGTGGAGCCATCCCGCGGGTTGCTCATTTTAGTAAGACCATCGATAATGTGGGCGACTTCTTCACCGAGCGAACCCGGGAAAAGGGCTTTGATTTCGTCTAAAGTCTCACCCTGGTCCTCAATAGTATCGTGAAGCAGAGCGGCAATAGTCCAGGATTCTTTTTGTACCAACCTGTCAACAAAAGCTGCCACCCAGGCACAATGCGTCTCGAAATAGGGTTCACCGGAAAGGCGAACTTGCCCGGCATGTACCTCTTGCCCCCAGGTGTAGGCACGCTGTATGGCTTCCGTTCGGGGCACAATGGTGCCGACCGAAAACTCATCCGAAATTGACGGACGAATTTCAGAAATATTCTGAATGTCGACCACAATTATCCTTCCTCTCCCAGGCAGGACTTTACCTTAATTGTTTAAATATAGCATACAAATGGTGTGTTAGCACAAAATGTATCAATTTTGACCCACTAACGAGAAGCAGGACAATTGCCTAGCTACAAAACAGACCTCAACCTCGCCAAAAAATGGCGAGATAAATCAATAAACCGGTTCCCACAATGGCTGCCAGCCAAAAGATGTTCTTGCGGGTTTTATGCCTGAAGGCTAACATCCCAGCCAGTGCGCCAATCCCCCCTCCGAACAGGCTCAAACCCAGCAGCACTCGTTCCGGGATGCGCCAACCACCTCGTTTGGCTTGGAATTTATCGTAGCCAAAGAGCAGAAAACTGATGAAATTCAATGGAATTGCAAGGAGCAGCACGGTTTCGTTCAAAGATGACCTCATCTTCCAGCTATAATCAATGCATTATAGTGCCAAACGCCATGGAAGAACCGATCAAACAACGCTTGATACCGCTTGAGCCTGTCCAGACAGAGATCCTGGTCGTGAATTCACGTTTTGTTAGTGACCTTGCGTTTGCTGGAAGCGTTGAGGCAGCCCGCGCTCACCTGGCCAGGGTGCGTGAACAACACCCCACCGCTTCGCACAACGTCCCAGCTTTCATTATTGGTCACGGCAACAGCATCATCACCCATTGCAGCGATGATGGCGAACCTTCCGGCACTGCCGGCAGACCAGCGTTGGCTGTCCTGCAGGGCAGTGGGCTTGGGAATGTGTCGGTAGTGGTGACGCGCTATTTTGGCGGCACCAAACTGGGAACCGGGGGGTTGGTGAGGGCTTATGGGGATGCGGTGCGGGAAGTGTTGAAAGGGGTGAAACCTGCCGCGCTTTTACCGACGACAACCCTGATGTTTGTGACGCCTTATCGGCTTTATGACCAGACGCTCAGACTGATGGAAGCGCATAATGGGCAAATCCTGGACACGGAGTTCCTTGAAGATGTCACGGTGACTGTGCGCTTTAAGGATGAAGAGGTGGATTCGTTCACCGGCCAGCTCAGCAATCTCAGTGCGGGTCAGGTGAGGCCGGTTGTGATTGAGCAAAATCCCGAAGGTGTATTTAAGGTATAGTTTTTCACTCTGAGCGCCAGCGAAGAATCCTTCCGACAAAGGGGCAAGATCCTTCACTTTGTTCAGGATGACTAACTTCTATGGCATTCTGAGCGCTAACCAGACTGTCATTCTGAGCGTCAGCGAAGAATCCTACCGACAAAGGGGCAAGATCCTTCACTTTGTTCAGGATGACAGTGCGCCTTTGTTGAGATAACCCCTCTATCAATACAACTGCTGCTGGGCGGTGTAGAGCTTGTGGTAGAGACCTTTTTTTGCCAGCAACTCTTCGTGTGTGCCAGCTTCCACAATCCCCGTACCCTCCAGCGCCACAATCCTGTCAGCTTTCCGCACCGTTGAGAGCCTGTGGGCGATGATGATCGTGGTGCGTCCTTTGATCAGGCGGTCCAACGCTTGTTGGATCAACAATTCTGTTTCTGTATCAACCGACGAAGTGGCTTCATCCAGGATCAGGATGGGGCTGTCTTTGAGGACTGCCCTGGCAATTGAGAGGCGTTGTTTTTGCCCCCCGGAGAGTTTGACCCCCCGTTCCCCAATTAATGTGTCATAACCGTTGGGCATGTGGTCGATGAATTCAGACGCGTTGGCGATATCTGCTGCCCGGATCATTTCTTCTTCGGTCGCATCGGGTTTTCCAAACAGGATGTTTTCCCGGATGGTTCCATGGAACAGAAATACATCCTGGAGAACCATGCTGACCGATTGATGCAGTTGATCCAGCTCAATCTCCCGCACCTCCACCCCATCGATGCTCACTTTTCCTTCAATCACATCATAGAAGCGTGGAATCAGGCTTACGAGAGTGGTCTTGCCCACGCCAGTAGGACCGACCAAAGCAATCGTGCTGCCAGCAGGAACATCGAGGTTGATATCCGTGAGTACATCTTCGCCCTGATTGTAATAAAAACAGACATCCTCAAAGCGGACAT
Organism: Anaerolineaceae bacterium; assembly: GCA_035388405.1. Classification (GTDB taxonomy): domain Bacteria; phylum Chloroflexota; class Anaerolineae; order Anaerolineales; family Anaerolineaceae; genus Mesolinea. The sequence goes on along the minus strand of DAOOPV010000008.1, from coordinate 44,216 downwards.
TCCCTTTTATCGGCTCAGCGAAGATGTACGGCTCCGCTGGGGAGGCGATCTCAGGCGAAACGGTCAGGATGTCGGCAATGCGTTCAAAACCAGCCAGGGATTCCTGGACGGCTTCCATTGAGTTGCCCAGGTTGCGAACTGGTGTGTAAAAGCTATCAAGATACAAGAAGAACGCGACCAGGTTGGCAATTGAGAGCGTGCCATTGATTGCCATGCGGGCACCAAAGAAGATCACCAGCAGTTGACCAATGCCTGCGGCAAAGTCAAAAATCGGATTGAAAATCGCCATCAATTTTAGAGCGCGCAGGTTCTTGTGCAGCACGAGTTGGATCTTGTTATCCACTTTGTCCAGCGCGTCTTCTTCGCGGGCGAAAGCCTTTACTTCCCGAATGCCAGAAAGGCTGTCGTTGAGTACCGCATTCAACTCGCCCAGGGATTGCTGACGGGTTTTGAAGGCAGGGCGCACCAATTTGCTATAGCCGATCAGGGCAAGGATGATGATCGGAATTGGAATTAAGGTCAGCAAGGTGAGTTTTACATTCATGGAAAGCAGGATTGCGGTAACGCCAACCAGGGTAATGCCATTCACGATCACATCCGGCAGTGCGTGGGCAATCATGCGTTCGAAAAGGTCTGTGTCGTTGATGATCCTGGACATCAACTGACCGGTTTGCTTGTCTTCGTAAAAGCGGAGAGAAAGCTTTTGGATGTGCTGATAAACCAATCGGCGGGCATCCGAGACAACCCCCCAGCCGGCTTTGTGAGCCGCGTAAGAACGGATGAACTGCATCCCAGCCCTGGCGACGAAGATGATCAGAGCAATCACCGAGATGCGGGTGATGAAATCTATGGTTCCCTGGTTCAGGGGTTGAGTCGTAAGGCGGTCAATCAGTTGGCGGATGATCCAGGGGATCAGAAGTTGAGCCCCAACCAGACCAAGCATTGTCAGGGTTGTTAGAAAGATTAATTTTGAATATTTTTTGGCGAGTTTGCCAAGCAACGAGAAAGGTTTCACTAGTTTTCAATTTCCTTGTGTGAGATGACAACTGTGGCATGATGCCCCCATCGTGGGATCGAGATGCCCCAGGCTTTTTGAAAATCTTTGTCTTCCATCCAGAACAATCCTGTCCCCTGTGTTACCCAGGAATTGATGAAACCCCAGGGAGTTGGCACTTGGCCGCTGAAATGCTCCGGGTCATAGGCTGCAAACACCATGGTGTGACCACTGGCACCTTTGAGTGCGTTGTAATTCTTTGGACGGTCCATGTAATATATTGCGGGGGAATGACCGAACCACCAGTAAATGGTCACCAGGCTGGCTATGTTTTCTGCAGCAACAGTCGCCCGCAACAGTTCAGGACTGAGATGGAAGAGCTTTGCCTGGAGAGGCAGATGGTGTTTTTTTGCAAGGTAGCGTAATAACCGCACTTGCAGCGGGGGAGTAATCCCGGATTTGGGTGCCAGGCGGAAAAAACGCCCATGCCACCAGATGCGATTGATTTCATCGATGATTTCCTGGGGGTCCAGCCTGACGTTGGTCAGGAGTTCAATTGCAGCGACCAGGGAATGGACGGCGCAATCATTCCCAGTTTGTTGAGATTGAAATTTGGCAAGGTTCTTTTCTGGCAGGGCGCGTAAGCTGGTCTTCTTCATCTGGTTTATTTTACATTGAATTTTCTCTTGTCGACCGAAAATGGTACTTTTACTGTACTATTCTTCATATTCAGGCGTTGGTCCAGTGACTTTCCTTGCAACAAGAATGGAAGCCTAGGCCGGAAAGGAGTCAAATCAGGTTGAGGCATAAATTGGCAACTGGTTTAATTTGAATTCTTTTGTTTTTCCGTTATTATGTTAATTAACTCCACCAACACAAAATCCAGTTGGAATCCATCGTTCGTAACAAGATAATAGGTAATTATCATCAAACGTCTCCATATTCGCATGGAAAAGTACACCATCGCTAACATATTAATGCCAATAATGAATAGGAGTTGATCATGAAAAACCTTCGTTTATTGTGTTTTCTGGCAGCTCTGACTGCTTGTTTGTTTGCCGGCTTGTTTTTTGAACGTGTTTCCGCTGCGCCTGCAGCGCCGATTGAACACACGCTTCTTCAGCCGGATGGTTCCAGTTTTACATCCTTGCAATGGGGTGATGAATGGTCTAATGGATTCGAGACGATGGATGGCTATACCATCCTGCAAGATGGCTCGGGTTGGTGGGTGTATGCAGACCAGGTGGATGGTCAACTCAAAGCATACCGGCTGGCAGGCAAAAGCGTGCCTGCTGGTTCAGCTGCGCCATCGGACCTAAGCATGCATCTACGACCAACCAGCACAAAATCCACCCATCCCGGAGTGCCGATCATTGAGTATCACAACAGTGGATCACAGCCTGTGTTGGTGCTGTTGGCGAGTTTTAGTGACCAATCTGGCACTTATACTGCCTCTCAGTTTGCGACCCAGGTGTTTGGGGCTTCTGCCAGTGTCAAGGATTTTTATGACAAGGGTTCGTATTCCAATCTGAATCTGTATCCTGTGACGGAGACACACGGCACCGCCAACGACGGCGTGGTGGGGTGGCTCAACCTTGGATACGCCCACCCCAACACCGGCAACACCTTCACGACCGCGAACCAATGGATTGTTTACAATGCACTTACGCAAGCCGACTCTTATGTAAATTTTTCTTCTTATGACAGTAACGGGGATGGCTACATCTCAAGCAGTGAGCTTCACATCATTGTAGTTGTGGCAGGTTTTGAACGCTCCTACAGCAGCAACACGCCCAGTGTTTGGGCACACCACTGGGATCTGAACAGCGTTGGATTTCCTTACCTCGATGGGGTTCGCCTGGGGGATTGGTATCACAATGGCGGGTACTCACAGGTTGGCGAGATCCACCAAAACCATATAGCGACGATCGGAGTCTTGGTGCATGAACTAGGGCATGATCTAAGCTGGCCTGATCTTTATGACACCGACTATACTTCGCATGGGACTGGCGACTGGTCCATCATGGCGACCGGAGTATGGAATGCTACTGGAACCAACTTCATCGGGAGTTCTCCCGCACTGCCGGATGCCTGGCTGAAGTGGTACCAGGGTTGGCTGACCCCAACAGTCATCAGCGGTACACAAACGGGCATTTCGATACCCCAGTCCGAGACGAACGCCACCGCTTTTCTTTTAGCGCCAAATCCAGGCGGTGTGGATTGGGAATGGTACCAGTACTCTGGCACGGGAGAGTATTTCCTGGTGGAGAACCGCCAGCTAACAGGATATGATGCCGGGTTGCCTGGCTGCGGTTTGCACATCCTGCATATTGATGAAAGTGTCAGCAATACCACTCCCAACTCCAACGAAAACCATCCCCTTGTGAAGTTTATGGAAGCAGATGGTCTGGATGAGATCAAAAATGGCACGGATCCGGGGGATCCGGGGGATCCTTTCCCGGGGTCTACGATTAACCGCACTTTCAATTACTCTTCCACTCCAAATAGTCGCCTCTATAGCGGGGCGGACAGCCTGGCTGCCGTAACCAATATTGGCAACTGCATGGCAAACATGACCGCCGATTTAACGTATTCTGGTCAAACCAATCAGAACCCGGTGGCAAACGCGGGTTCTGATCAAGGGGTCTTTACCAATCTGCTCGTTACCCTGGATGGGAGCGGCAGTTATGACCCCGACATCAATTATCCGTTGGCGTTCGTTTGGAACCAAGTCAGCGGTGTTCCGGTCACATTGATTAATCCCGGTACAGCCTACCCATCTTTTGTGGCTCCCAGTCAACCGGCTATCCTGGTGTTTCAGTTGGTCGTTACCGACAGCCTGGGCGCGATTTCCATCCCGGATACCGTGAATGTCACCATACTGAACACGCCGCCGGTTGCCAATGCGGGACCCGATCAGTTGGTCAGTGTGCTGTCACAGGTCACGCTCGATGGGACGGGCAGTTCTGATCCGGATGGAAACGTGCCGTTGACTTATCAGTGGTTCCAGACGAGTGGACCAGGCGTACCGCTCAGCAATCCGCAGGCAGCTCAACCAACTTTCCCGGCTCCCCCAATGCCATGTGTTCTGACCTTTGACTTGTTTGTAACCGACTCGCTTGGCACAGCCTCGGCGCCTGATTCGGTTACCATCACAGTTCAAAACCAAGCGCCAGTAGCGAATGCTGGACCAGACCAGACCGCCATTGTCAATGCATCTGTTTCACTGGACGGGACTGGCAGCTATGATCCTGATGGGCATCTGCCATTGACATACCTGTGGACGCAAACCGGAGGTCCCATTGTTGTTTTGGACAATCCGGCAGCCAGCATCCCCATCTTCGCCGCGCCATCCACACCAGCAACCCTGACTTTCTCGTTGGTGGTTACAGACAGCCTCATGGTCCCTTCCGTTTCGGACACGGTGAGTATCTTTGTGATTGGAAATAGTGTCTATCTGCCAATGTTGATTAAGTAATTCTTGGTGATTTCTGGCAAGAACGATTGAAAAATTGGAAAAGAGGCAGACAGTCCAGATTTGATTGACATCTCAATGCTGGGATGCTAAGATAAGGTCATAATTGAAAACCTGAGGTAACCGAACGCCCGGAAGCTAAGGTGTAATGACGGAAGCTGGTGAAAGTCCAGCGCTGTACCGCAACTGTAAGTCGAACAGACGAGCCAGGAAGTCACCCCCAGGAAAACCCAACATTACCTTCTCGGATTAAGAGGGTGGGTGAGAAACGCTCATATTCTCAACCCTTTCTAATCCAGAAGGGGTTGATTTTTTGAAATCGAGGAGAATATGAAAAGAATCGTGACCCTTCTGGCTGTACTGATCCTCCTGGCGCTGCCTGCTTGCCAGGCACCTGCCCAGGTCGTGGAGACTGTGGCTCCCACAGCCAAAACTTACCCTATAGAAGTTCCGACTGAAAATACCTACCCAGTTGAAGTCCCAACAGAAGTGCCAACCGACGCGCCAACTGAAGCTCCAACCGAAGCGCCAACCGCAGAGGTACCAGTCACCATCGATTATGCCAAAAATTTCACGCTGGAATATAAAGATGGCTACAAGCTCCTGACCGTTCTGACGCCCTGGGCTAGCGCTACCGAGCCTTTTCAATACGTGCTTGTGCCAAAAGATCAGCCAGACCCGAGCGGTGTTGAGGGTGCCATGATCGTGCACACACCGGTTGAAAGTTTTGGTTCGCTTTCTACCACTTACCTGCCTTTCCTTGACCAGATTGGCGAGCTTGGCAGCCTGGTGGCAGTCAGTTCTGGCGCGTATGTTTACAATCCAGACGTGCAAACCTGGCTCCAAGCAGGTTCTGTTTCCGAAGTGGGCAATGGGGCTGAAGTCAATGTCGAACGCCTGGTGGACCTAAACCCCGAGCTGGTCATGACCTCCGCTTGCGGTTATTCGGTTTGTGACTCGCATCCGCAATTGCTTGAAGCCGGACTCAAGGTGGTCATCAATTCCGATTACCTTGAACAAAATCCGCTGGGTCGGGCTGAATGGGGCAAGTTCATTGCCGCCTTTTTTGACAAAGAGGTGGAAGCTGACCGCCTGTTTAATGAGATGGTTGCGCGCTACCAGCAAGCAAAAAACCTTACCACTGGTCTGACAGAACGCGTCACGGTCCTGACCAACACGGCCTATGAAGGCACCTGGTACATGCCAGGCGGCAAGAGCTATATTGCTATCTTTTTGGAGGATGCCGGCGCGGATTATGTCTTTAAAGGTAGTGAGGGCAGCGGCGCTCAACCGCTTGATCTTGAGGTGGTGTTGGAACGAGCAAAAGACGCGGATTATTGGATCAATGTTGGCGCCATGAGTGATCTATCGTCGCTGGCGGCGATGGATGCCCGCTATGCCGATTTTAAAGCCTTTCAGGATGGCAACGTTTACACTTATAGCAAACGGGTTAATGAGCTTGGTGCGGTCGATTACTTTGAGAGCGGCGCAGCAGCACCGGATGTCATTCTGATGGATCTGATTAAAGCGTTCTATCCGGACCTGGCGCAAGATCACGAGTTTGTCTACTACCAGGCACTTCAGTAGTTTAGCTATTTTTTTGAAGGCGGTGCGATGAAACAGACCCTCAAGAGCCCAACAAGCCAACAGACAAAACGTCTGTGGCTGTTTGGGCTTTTCCTGCTCCTGATCCTGGCATTGTTTCTTCTCAGCCTTGCGCTTGGCTCGGTCAGTATTCCGTTGAAGGACATCTGGGGCGTGCTCATTGGCAGAGAGGGCGTGCGGGAAAGTTGGGTTTACATCGTGCAAAACTCGCGCTTACCTCGCGTACTGACAGCCGTGCTGGCGGGGATTGCCCTAAGCGCATCAGGGCTGCAGATGCAGACCATGTTTCGCAATCCGCTGGCAGACCCTTTCATCCTGGGTATCAATTCCGGAGCCAGCCTGGGCGTGGCGATAGCCATTCTCGGATCCAGCTTTGTGGGCGGCCTTTTCCTGCCGGCAATGAGCCTGGGCGGAGAATTTTCGCTGGTGCTGGCAGCATCTTTGGGTGCTGGGTTGGTTTTGGCTTTGATCCTGTTGGTGGGGAGGTGGGTGCAAAACCCGACAACCTTGCTGATCCTGGGCTTGATGTTCGGGCATGCCACCAGCGCCGTGGTCAGCCTTTTGGTTTATTTCAGCGCACCGGAACGCATCCAGGCCTATTCCATTTGGTCTTTTGGCTCCTTCAGCGGGGTCAATTGGACGCAGCTCAACGTGATGGCTTTGGTAATTCTGGCGGGTGTCGGATTAATGGCGCTGCTGCCCAAAGGCTTGAACGCGCTGCTGTTGGGCGAGGATTATGCCCGCACCATGGGGCTCAACGTCGGCTTGCTGCGATTCATCGTGTTACTAAGCGCGTCGGTACTCTCGGGGGCAGTGACAGCTTTTTGCGGACCGATCGGTTTTATCGGTGTGGCAGTGCCGCACATTGCCCGCAACTTGTTCAAGACCTCAAACCACAAAATCCTGATACCCGCAATCATCCTGATTGGCGCTGCCGTCTCAATGGCAGCCAGCTTGATCGCGCAACTACCGGGCAGTCAACTCGTTTTACCGATCAACGTGGTGACCTCCCTGTTTGGCGCGCCGTTTGTCGTGTGGGTAGTGTTGAAACGAAAGCGAGGTGCCACATCGTTCAACGTTTGATCGAACCCGTTTTGCAGACCAGCGGGCTGAGGATCGGCTACAGGAATGGCGGGAAAACGCCAAAAGTGATTGCCGATCAGCTCAACCTGCAGCTTAATGCCGGCGAATTTGTATGCCTGGTTGGTCCGAATGGGGTGGGCAAATCGACATTGCTGCGCACGGTGACTGGATTGCAGCCGAAGTTGGGCGGTGAGATCTTAATGTCAGGAAAAAAGTTGGAGACCTACCAACCGCGTGAGTTGGCTGGGCAGGTGAGTGTGGTTCTCACCAGTCCGATCTCGGTTGGAGCAATGCGCGTAGACGAACTAACCGCTATGGGTCGCTTCCCGTTCACCGGGCTCTTTGACCGGATGAGCGAGCATGATTGGGAAGTGGTGCATGAGACTCTGCGGGTGGTGGGGGTGGAAAAACTCAGCCATCGATACGTGCATACCCTCAGCGACGGCGAACGGCAGAAGGTGATGATTGCGCGCGCGTTGGCGCAGGAACCGCGTCTTTTAATCCTGGACGAGCCAACCGCTTACCTGGACCTGCCTGGCAGGGTGGTGGTGATGAACTTGCTGCATGACCTCGCCAGCGGCCACGACAAAGCCGTGCTGACATCCACTCACGACCTTGATCTGGCTCTACGGCATGCGGACCGGATTTGGCTGATGGATGATGTGGGGCGGATCATCCAGGGCGCCCCGGAAGATTTGGTTCTCAACGGCAGTTTTGCCCAGACCTTCAATCGAGCGGGCGTGCGTTTTGACCCGCTTTCAGGCACGTTTGACTCCCAAAATTCTGGTTCGAAATCCGTTTTCCTGGAAGGGGTCGGACCTGAGGTAGTCTGGACCAGGCGGGCGCTCCATAGGGCGGGCTTTGCGGTGGATGAAGAGTGGATCCCGGGCAGCCCGAGAGTGTGCGTGATGCCGCAAAATGACGTCATCACCTGGCAGGTCGAGCTTGTTGGGCAGACAATCACCTTCACGACCGTCTATGATCTATTGCAGAGTCTGCCGAAGTAAAATAGCACCCCCACAATAATGGGGTGATAGGGTGTTTCTCCTTACAAAGGATATCAAATCAGATTGATGATCGGTTCAAGCAATAAAACAGCTGTTACGAAAACGATTAAGGCTGTTATGGCTACAGCCAGGATGTTCGTCAGTTTGGAATTGCGATATTGCCCCATCACTGCCTTGTCGTTGGCTAGCTTAAGTACTAATGCCAGGATGATCGGAAGCAGAATCGCATTTAGCGTTTGTGATAGGATCATTATCTGAAAGAGCGGCATACCGGGTATCAGGACGATCAATACACTCAAGACAATAATCCCGATAAAGGAGCCGTAAAATATGGGTGCATCCCGGAAACTTCGGTTCAAACCACGTTCAAAGCCAAACGCCTCACAAAAGGCATACGTTGTGGAAAGCGGCAGCACTGAGACTGCTAGAAGAGATGCTCCCAGAAGACCCACAGCAAAAAGGACCGTAGAGGCTTCCCCTGCCAGCGGTGCGAGGGCCATGGCTGCGTCTTTGGCGTCCTCTACCCGAATACCCACTTTGAATAGGGTAGCGGCAGAGACGATGATGATGCAAGCTGAGATCACGTTTCCCCAGGCGGATCCGAAAGTCACATCAATTTTTGTATCCTTGTAACTATCCATCGAAACGCCTTTATCTGCCACAGAAGCCTGTAAGTAAAAAATCGCCCAGGGCGTGATGGTAGTTCCAATTACGGCTAAGATGGAAATAATAAAATCGCTGGTTAGTTGTATCTGCGGTCGAATAGTGTCGTGTAGTATGACACCCCAATCCGGCTTGATGATAAAGACGGTTGCTAAATAACTCAGTGCAGCCAGGCTGAGGCCGATGAGGATTTTTTCGATGACCTTGTAGTTGCCTCGCAGAATCAATAACCCCATTACCAGCGCCATGATCGGAACTGACACAACTTTGCTGATCCCAAAAAGTTCCCCAGCTGCGGCAATACCTGCAAACTCCGCCACGGTTGTGCCCAGGTTGGCAATCAGCAGGCAGAACATGGCGAAGGTGGTCATCTTCACCCCAAACTTTTCACGGATCAGGTCTGCTGTACCTTTTCCGGTGGTTGCGCCCATCCTCGCAGCCATTTCCAGAATAACGACTTCACCAATTGTGATGACGATAATCAGCCAGAGAAAATTGTTGCCGTAAGTGGAGCCCACCATCGAATAGGTGGCAATTCCAGGTGCGTCATTATCGGCACTGGCGGTTATGAGACCAGGACCGAGAAGCGTGAGAATTAGCAATATTTTGTTCAGCCAAATTGGCTTTTTCTTGTTCCTGCGCATTCTCATCTCCTTTCATCCCGCGCAGTGCAGGTAAAATATCCGATTTTTAACATCGAGGAGACCCCTTTTAAGTAATCAGCGGTGCGACAAACATCGCCACAGTCGCAGCGACAACCACGAGAATGAGTAAGATCGTGAGGATGTTCGCCGGCAATGAGTTGACCCATTTGCCCATAATGGATCGATCGTTGGCAATGATTAAGAACAACACAAGAATTAGCGGCAGTAATACCGCGTTGATGGTTTTAGACAGGATCATCAAATCGAACAAAGGAATGCTCGGTATGAGCGCCAGAACCATTCCCAGGAAGATAATCAGACCGAAGATTAGATAAAAGACGGGTGCTTCCTTAAATTTGTGGTTTAGGCCGCGTTCAAAGCCAAACGCTTCGCAAAAGGCGTAGGTGGTTGAAAGCGGCAGCACTGAGACTGCCAGCAGTGAGGCACCCAGTAGCCCTGCCGCAAAGAGGATCGACGAGCCTTTCCCAGCGAATGGGGCAAGTGCCATTGCGGCTTCTTCCGCAGCGGTAACCACGATACCAGCTTTGAATAAGGTGGCAGCAGTGACAATGATAATGATCGCGGAAATTATGTTCCCCCAGATGGATCCAACTACCACATCCAACCTGGTCTCCCCATATTCCTGCACAGACTTGCCCTTATCCGCGATGGATGCCTGGAGATAGAAAATTCCCCAAGGAGTAATCGTTGTTCCGATAACGGCCAAAACCAGCATCATGTAGTTAGCATCCAGCGGTATATTGGGGCTCACGGCCTGTTGGGCGATTTGTGTCCAATCAGGCTTGATGATGAACAGTGTTACCACATAACTGATAGCGCTGAGTGTGAGGACGAGCAGAACTTTTTCAACATTTTTGTAATTGCCGCGCAGAATCAAGGCGCTAAATAGTAAACCTGCTATTGGGACAGTGATGTAGCGGCTGATCCCAAAGAGCTCGCCGGCTGCCGCGACACCCGCGAATTCCGCCACCGTAGTGCCAAGATTTGCAGCAAGCAAAGCCAGCATAGCAATCGCGGTCGTCTTTACGCCAAATCGTTCCCGAATCAGGTCAGCAGTCCCTTTACCAGTGACCGTTCCCATGCGGGCAGCCATTTCCTGTACCAGGACAATGCCAACGATAATCACCAGAATTACCCATAAAAAACTGTAGCCATAGGTGGAGCCAGCCACCGAATAGGTGGCAATGCCCGGAGCGTCATTACCCGCGCTGGCAGTGATCAAGCCAGGACCAAGCAAGGTAATGAAGTAAAAAGCTTTCCTCAGCCATGCTGGTGCTTTGAAACGAGTCTCCATGGTCCGGTTTACCTGCCCGCGAACCGAGGTAATTTCTTCTTCCAAGCCGTTGGCAGGACCGTATCAAGCGCGTCATCCACCGTGACAATACCCAGCATGACGTTGCTTTCTGGTTCGATCACCGGGACTGCCATCAGATTGTACTTTGCCACCAGGTAGGCTGCTTCGTCCTGCGGCGTCAGTGGATTGACTGCCACCGGGTCGTCATCGAACCATTTTGAAAGTTCCTGGTCCAGTGGGGCGGTCACCAAATCGCGCAGGCTGATGACGCCTTGTAACCTTTCATTTTCATCAAGCAGAAAGACGTAGAACATGAATTCATCATCCTTTGCTTCCTCATTAGTGCGCAAGTGATACAGAGCTTGTTCCACAGTGAGGTTTCCCGGAACAGAAGCAAATTCGGTGGTCATAATGCCGCCCGAAGAGTCCTCGGGGTAGCGCAGGAGGATACGCACATCCTCTTCGTCTTCGTCTTCCATCAGGTTCAGCAATTGCTCACTGACCATGTCGTCCATGTCTGCCAGGAGGTCGGCGGCTTCGTCAGGATCCATTTCCTCCAAAACGTCCGCGGCACGTTCTGGCTGCAAAGCGGCGATGACCGCCTGCTGGACTTCGGAGGAGGATTCCTCCAGCGTGTCTGCCAACTGCTCATCTGTGAATCCTTGCAGCAGGGCTTTGCTGGTGTGGTGATCCAGGTCATCCAGGATTGAAGCGATGTCAGCCGGCTCCATTTGAACCAATCTGTCCTGCGAGACCTTCAGGCGCAATGGGTCGTCATGCTCAATCGAAGCGACGTCTTCCCAGGGGATGACGTGCGTCTTCCAGCGTTTATTGAGCAGCTTGGCGACAGATTTGGCAAAGTTCTCGAGCCCCAGCCGGCGCAATAACCCGGTTCCCCCCACATCCACACCGGTGAGGTAGAAGCGTTCATTCTTGCGAGCAATTTGCAAGTCATTTACCCGCACCAGGCGCTTACCTTCGGTGTCCACGATTTGTTGATCCAGTGCCCGCTGTTTGAGGTAAAGTTCGTGACCGGCTGATTTCAGCAAGTCCAATTTGGAAATATCCACATTGAGTGTGATGCTCGGCCAGAGCGTTGCGAGGTCTTTCGCGTCGACCAATTTGGGTTCTGCTGAGCCATCTTTAATGGCTATGGCTGTGATGGGGGGCATGGTTTGATCAGTATTGTCAACCAAAAGGTCGTCCAATTTGCCGACGACATGCCCAAAAGCATCCCAAACTTTTTGATCAAGTAGTTTGCTTAAATAGATCATCTCTCACCTCACAGTCAGTATGTAGTTTTTATTGGTGAAAGCAAAAATTACAAGGGACAGGCTCGCTCACCAGTACCCTTGCCCGCGGGTCAATTACGCGGCGGAGTACCTCTGAGCGGAGAGTCCCTTGATACTTGCAGGGTCAGGCTGATCGTCTGCAGATAAACTTTCACTTTCAAGTATCACAACAGTTTCCATTTCACTCTCTCAAATCAATGGATGTATTATAAACCCTGAAATGGCTGAATGGGAGTTTTTTTGATAGAAGTTTGAAAATTGGGCTTAAGGATTTGGTCAATATCCAGCATCAGGTCCTCTACCTTACGGGTAAACCTGGTAGGGATGGGGCTTGCCCATCCGCCTTGTCTGAAATTCCATAATGGAATGTGGATTTGTAGGGTGGGCTGGCGTTCAGGAGCATGGGAATTAAGATGGCCATTAACAGCCAACCCAACGGTTGAATTTGAGGCGTTTGTGTTGGTTGGTTGGCTATCCTAAAGCTCTAAGGAGAAAGTGTCTTTGACGCCAATCCAACCTACTACTTGCGGGGTTGGGAGACCGGCGAGAACAAAGGGACAGCAGGTTTGGGTAGTGGCGACGCATGCGTCGCCCCGACCGTTATTCCATTTGAAGACCGGTGAGAACAGTTATCCCTATGTTTCCCCGCCGAACAGAGCGTAAAGCTGGGGAACTTGCTCTTCGAGTGCCCAGGTTTCCGTGCGCCAGGAGAACCACTCGCCAACGCCGCCGTACTCAAATGCCACGATCTCCGGTTCACGCCATGCGCCAACCCGGATCTGCTCGGCTGCCCACTCGGTAGACGGCCAATCCTCCGGCTGCATCTCAAAGTGGTCTTCCAGAAAGCCGTGGTATCGGCGCACACCGGTGATATGAACCTCACGGAGGCGATCCAGGGGCAGCTTTTCGACGTATTCCTGGCAATCAATACCCAAAGTGTCAGCTGAAATCCGGGCGTGAGAAATATCCAGCAACAAGCCGGTATCGGTCTCTATAATCGCTTTGTTGATCAGATCCGCGTCACTAGCCAGATGGTATTCTGGAATCGGAGGTTCGAATGGCAGGTTCTCCGAGATGATAGGGTATCCAACAAACTCGCGTTTCAGTACTTCAATTTCTTTCACCCATTGCCTAAGCAGTTCGCTGCGGTCGGCTTCATTCCCTGCCTTCAGCTCAGGTGTTCCGGCAAGGTGACAGTTGACGTACGGCGTATGAGTCTCAGTCAGTATTCTATTCAACCTCTCGAAGTCGAGGTTCTGAACCTGGTCCCTGCCCAAAATAATATCCAGGTGCAAATAGACAGGCTTGATGGCAGTGGCAACCTTCAGCAGACCGTCCCACTCAGGGCACTTGAACAGATCAAAATTGATCTTACCTGCTTTTACAAGTTCACCAGCTTTGGTCGAGTAGTTTACAGCAAAACGCATTCCAAACCTCAGGCAGCCGAAGCTTCCGGCTCTTGATCCGCAAACAGGTTGTACTTGGTTTCGAGATCATGACGGAATTGCTTGGTATAGAGGTTGTAGTAATGCCCCTTCTTGCGCATCAGGCTCTCGTGGGTTCCTTGTTCAGTGATTTGCCCGCCATCGATGACCATGATCAAATCCGCAGACTTGATGGTCGAGAGGCGGTGGGCAATGATGAAACTGGTGCGCCCGCTCATTAGCTGGTGCATGCCTTTTTGGATCAGGGCTTCCGTCAGGGTATCTACCGAGCTGGTTGCTTCGTCCATCACGAAGATATCTGGTTCAGCCAGGAGGGCGCGGGCAATGCTGATGAGCTGCTTTTGTCCAACCGAAAGCTGATTGCCGCCTTCGCCGACGTCCTGGTTGTAGCCCTTCTCGAAATTCATGATGAACTCGTGCGCGCCAGCCAGTTTGGCGGCTTGTTCGATTTGTTCATCCGTCGCATTCAGGCGTCCATAACGCAAATTGTCGCGGACACTGCCCGAGAAGAGGTGCGGCACCTGCAGGACGACTCCGATGCGGGATTGGATATCCTCAAGCGGATACTGCGTGTAGTCGTGACCGGCAATGCGGATCACACCCTCACTCGGTTCATAAAAGCGGCAAAGCAAGTTGACGATCGTGGTTTTACCGCCACCGGTCGTGCCGACCAGCGCCACGGTCTGCCCCTGCGGGATATGGAAACTCAGGTTTTTGATCACCGGTTCGTCATCTTCGTAGTGGAATGAAACATTCTCAAATTCCACATCGCCAACCAGCGAATCGACAGACAGCAGGTTTTCGCGGTTGTGAATTTCAGGTTTCACATCCAGGAGCGAGAAAACTCTTTCAGAGGAGGCAATGGCGTTCTGCATTTCAGCATAAACCCGCGCCAAGTCCTGGATAGGCCAGAGGATGAACATGATGTATGAGATGAATGCCTGCAAGACACCAACGGTAATCGTTCCGTCTGCCACCTGCAGCCCACCCCGCCACAGGATCAACACCAGCGAGATGGCGCTGATGGTTTGAATGGTTGGCAGGTAAATGGCAGAAAGCAAAACAGCACGGTAGCTTTCCTGGAACATGTTGGTTGACAGTACCTTGAAGTCATCCAGGTTTTTTGCCTCACGCCGAAGCGCTTTGACTACTCTGACGCCGGTGATGTTCTCATTCAGCGAGGCAGTCATCTTCGAATTTGCTTTACGTGACTGGCGGTAGTGGTGATAGATCTTCACGCGAAACTTGAAGGACACGAAGATCATGACCGGCAAAGAGAGCATGGCAATCACAGCCAACCGTGCGTTCAGCTGGAGCATGAAATACACCGCGAAGCTGATGTTTGTCACCGCCCAGACAGTATCCAACACACCCCAGGTCAGCAAGTCCGCCATTTTTTCGGTGTCCGAAGTCACGCGCGACATGATCCAGCCAAGTGGTGTTTTGCTGAAGTAGGATAGCGACAAGCTCTGCAGGTGATGGAAGAGTTTCTTGCGGAAATCGTAGCGTAGTTGCTCTCCAAGCAATCCCATCAGGTAAATCATGATAAAGAACCCAACCATTTGCGAAAGGACCACTATTGCATAGTTGCGGAACAATCCGATCATTACCGGCAGGTTTTTCGCCACGATGCCTTCATCGATGATGCGCTTGTTGAGAATGTTGTAGTAGGCGTCCAAATAGGACACCAGGGCGATGCCAACCACTGAAAGCAGCATTTGCGGCCAATATGGTTTTAACGACTTGATCAGCCGCCCAACAACGCCGCTCTTCAGGTTGACGACGTCGTCCAGTTCTTCTTCGTTATATTGATTCGACACGGTCAATTTCCTCTTGCAGGGCACTGTCAATCCGAGCCTGGATGTCGTAAATGTCCTTATATATTCCATCCTGGTTGAGCAAAACTTCGTGCTCACCCATTTGAACGATCTTCCCTTTGTCGAAGACCAGGATCAGATCCGCATTCATGATGCTTTGAATGCGATGCGCGATGATGAAAGTGGTGCGGTTGTTCATCAGGCTGTCCAGCGCTGCACGGATCTGCACCTCGGTTTCCATATCCACCGACGAGGTGGAGTCGTCCAGGATCAGGATGCGGGGGTTGATCAGCAGCGTGCGGGCGATCGCCAGGCGCTGTTTTTGCCCGCCCGAAAGCGTCACACCCCGTTCGCCGACCAAGGTGTCATAGCCATGCTTGAAGCCCAGAATGACATCATGGATGGCGGCTTCGCGAGCAGCCTCTTCGATCTCTTCCTGGCTGACATCCCGGTGTACACCGTAGGTGATGTTGTCACGGATCGAGCAGGAGAACAGGAACGGTTCCTGTTCCACAATGCCAATTTGCGAGCGCAAAAATTCGCGCGAATATTCGTTCAGGTTCACACCATCCAGCAAGATCTGCCCGGACGTGACATCGTAAAAGCGGGGCAGCAAGTTCACCAGCGAAGTCTTCCCGGAACCAGTGGAGCCAAGCAGTGCCACAACCTTCCCGGCTTCGCATTCGAAGCTGACGTCGTCGAGCACCAGGAAATCCTTCTCATAAGCAAAGCTGACCTTATCAAAAGTGATTTGACCTTTGATGCCGTCTTTGGGCTGATAAGTGGAAGCAGTCATATCCTCTTCAACAGCCTGCAATACCACCGCGATGCGCCCGAATGAGACGAGTGCCCGGGAGGTGTCGATGATGAGCCGTCCCAGGTTGCGGATAGGCCAGATCAGCCAGCCCAACAGACCATGAAAGCTAATGAAGGCACCAATCGTGATGACGTCATTCAATACCATCGTGGCTGCGAGGAAGCTGCTCCCAATGTTTTGGGCGGAACAAATGATGTCTGATAGCGGCCAGAATAGGGCATGCATCCAGTTGAATTTTCTACCCAGGCGGAACTTCTCGGCATTCTGTTTATCAAACTTTTCGATTTCGTAATCCTGCCGGGCAAAGGCTTTCACCACCCGCACGCCTGACAGGTTTTCCTGCAGGTCAGTGGTAAGGACGGCGCCTTGCTCCTGGTAGGCTTCATAAGCCTTGGAAAGCCGTTTGAAGAAGATGATTGATATCACCAGCACGATTGGAATGATGATGATCGAGACCAAGGCCAGGCGCATGTTGATGCGGGCGATGGCGACGAACGAAATGATGAAGATCATCACGATGCGACCCACGCCGATTGCCTGATCGGCAAAGAAGCGGCGCAGAGTATCCACATCCGAGGTAGCGCGTTCCAGGAGATCACCCGTCTTTGACTCGGAGTGATAACTGTAAGAGAGCCGCTGGATGTGATCAAAGAGATAGTCGCGCAGCCGGCGAGTGGTGTTCTCGGCGGTGAAGTTTGCCATCCAGCTGCTCATGAAACTCGAAAGTGCCTGCAGGGCGATCAGTGCGCCAAAGGTCAGCGCTGAAAGAGTCAGCTCCTGCCCTGTTAGCCTTTCTTTGATCATGCGGTCGATGAAGGTGCCCAGGTAAACATACATGCCCGTGCGGGCAAACGCCGCCAGGGCAAGAAAAATCGTCGAGACGAAATAATGAAAATGATAACCGCGCATTAAATGCCACAGGCTCAGCAATTTATTCTTTTTGCTGAGCACTTTGGGCATATCCAGCGGGATATATGGTACTTTTTGCTTGCTCACTCTTGCTCCAAACCAGCCAAAACCTGGCTTTTGTTATCCACTGACAAACAAAAAAGTATAAACCCCTGACTCTTCAGAGTCAAAGAATTTTACATTTTTGCCAATTTATGTTTCTGAACCCTCGGATCTAAGGTTGGTGTACTGAATTTCCGTTCAATCTTTTTGACACATATTTGAGCGTATGATCGATAACTTTCTGTTGTTCACTTGCCAACAGGATCACATGCGACGACTCTTTGAGGATAACCAGCTCTAATTGATCAGAACCGATTTTCTGTTTCAGCATCTCACTGGCTGTCAGCACGACGGTGGCATCTTTCTCACTGAAAAATGCCAGAGTGGGTTGGGTTACTTTGCTCAACGCTTTGCGGGCTTCTTTTTGCAGTTTCAACAGTGCAACCGCGCCTTTGAGCGGGTAGACGTTGTAACCTTTCCAAAGCAGACCGTCATTCGGCTTGCTCTTCGCGACATATTTTATGAAATACTGAAACAAATATGCCTTTCGCAATTTGGGAATTTCAAGCGCCGGCGCATAGAGCAATATGCCTTTGATTCCCGGATGGTTCGCAGCCAGAAGTAACGAGAGCAGTCCGCCCATTGATTCACCTGCCACCCAAACTTCATCACACTGCTTGCTCAACTTCTCGTATCCACTCTCAGCAGCCTGGACCCAATCCTGCCAGCGGACCTTGTTCAGATCATCCGGATGGGTGCCGTGCCCGGGTAATAATGGCGCGCTCACGGTGTGGCCCGCAGCGTGTAAACGTTCACCTAAAGGGCGCACTTCGGCGGTCGTGGCAGTGAAGCCATGCAGCAACAGAAAACCGGTCTTTCCACCTTGCCAGGTAAAAGACGAGCCATCCAACTCCGGGTTGATCATGTAATTGTCTGCCATACTATCTCCGGGGCAATTGTATCAAATTAACCTCTTTAGGCAGGAATATTCGGACACACAAAAAGAAGCCTAATCCTTCGTGCGGAGGGGGCTTGCTCCCTCCACGATCATTTACATGATTTAGTGCGTAGGTCAGGTTCTTCTCCTGAACCTGACGTCAAGAATGCTGGCATCCAAAGTCCTAAAAATGACAGGTTTCCGATGTCAGGTTGAACTACGCATACTCTTCGAGCACGATGACCTGACCTGCGACTTACCCAATTGGAGCAATTTAAAGTTCGAGTACGCCCGCGAGAGGTGATTGTTGGGCAAAAAGGATTGAGGCGGTCTCGTTCCGACCTAAATCTGATACCTAATAAAAAAGGCGGCCTGAAACGGCCGCCTTTGAGTCAAACCAAGACAATTACTGCTCCCAATACTCCAGCTTATCCACGCTGGTCTTGAAATTGACTGTGCCGGCGGACATCGAAAGGAAGCCAAAGGTCCCGGGATCGTCCAGCCTGTCATCGGCGGCAGAGCCTACCTTTATGCCATTGATATAAAAGTCAAACTGGTTACCTTTCGCCATGATCCCGATGCGGTTGGCTTCGTTGGCTGGTTTGAAGGCATCGCTGGTTTGGTAATCGAGAATGTTGATGATTTGGTTATCTTTGGTGTAAAAGCTGAACCCCCACGTGCCATCGCAGGTAACACCCATATAGTAAAACTCCTGGGACTCATCCCAGCGGATCACGAGCCCAAAGCGGTCCTGCCCGCTGCAGTTGGGGCGTGTGATGGTGGTCTCGAAATAGGCATCCTTGACTTCGGGATAGGTGGTATACCAACTGCTCCAATAGGGTGTGCCCTTCGAAAAGGCATGCAGTTGCCCACCAGAGACGGTGATCAAGAACCAATCATCTTCATACGGCCAGCCACCGGCATTTGCAAAATCTTCAAGGAAGTCGGGCTCACCGAGCTGCGACACAGGGTCGCCAACAACTGGCTCTGGAGTGGCTGTGGGGGCTGTTGTGGCAGTTGCCGTTGGCTCTGGGGTGTCAGTGGAGGTTGGTTGCGGCTCGGGAGTTGCAACTTCAACTTCTGTCGCAGTAGGCGCGATCACGACTTCCGTAGGCACCTCAGTGGTTGGCTCCTGAACAATTTCCGTGGCGAGTTCAGCCGTTGGTTCGGGCGTTTCCGTTTCCCGCGTGGGGTCAGGCAGCAGGGTGGTCTCGGGAGCATTGGTCAGGATCAGCGCGACATTAGTCTGAACCACTTCCTCACTACTTAATTCAGTTGTGGGATAATTGCACGCTGACAGCATCAAACAAACCAGGAGAACGGGAATAAATTTTTTCATTGTCACTTCCTTTACTTTTTCTTTGCGTTGATAGTTGCAATAATCAGTCCAAAAGACAAACCTGGTGAGGTTAACACCTATTAACACGCCATTTTGGGCTTAATTATTATAATGAAACGAACCGAATTAGGTTCTTGTGCGTTAATCTACAAAAGCAGAAAAGGAATTATATGGATTTGTTTAAGAAATGTCACAATTTTGGGGATGCCAAGAATGCCCGCGCAGCAGGCACCTATCCCTACTTTATCCCGTTGGATCGCAGTGAAGGTACTGAGGTTGTTTTCGAAGGTCGCCGGATTATCATGTGCGGCTCCAACAATTACCTGGGCCTCACCATGCATCCAAAAGTTCGCGAAGCTGCAAAGAATGCCATTGACCTCTACGGCACCAGCTGCACCGGTTCGCGCTTCCTGAATGGCAATATGACCATCATTGAAGATCTTGAGCGGCAGTTGGCTGAGTGGGTTGGCAAGGAAGCCGCCTTGGTTTTCTCAACTGGTATGCAGGTGAACCTCGGTACGATCAGCGCGTTGGTTGGCAAGGAGGACATTGTCATCCTGGACAAGGAAGACCATGCCAGCATCGTTGATGGGGCTCGATTGAGTATGGGCAAGATCGAACGGTTCCGCCACAACGACATCGGGCACCTCGAACGGGTGCTCAAAAGCCTGCCTGATGAGGTTGGGAAACTGCTGGTTGTGGATGGGCTCTTCAGCATGGAGGGCGATATTGCTCCACTGCCTGAGATCATTCCCCTGTGTGAAAAATATGGTGCCCGTTTGATGGTTGATGACGCTCATGCCATGGGTGTACTCGGCGAAGGTCGCGGCACTGCCGCGCATTTTGGCGTGACCGACCAGGTAGACCTGATCATGTCCACGTTTAGCAAGTCCTTTGCGTCAATTGGCGGCTTTGTGGCTGGAGACTTTTCTGTCATCGATTACATTAAACACTATGCCCGCAGTCTGATCTTCAGCGCCAGTATTCCGCCTGCAAACACTGCTACGGTCCTGGCTGCTCTGCAGGTTTTGCGTGAGGAGCCCCAAATGTTCGCAGCCCTCAAAGCCAATGGCGACTTTATGCGCGAGGGATTCAATTCGCTCGGATTTGACATTGGTCACTCCGTGACCCCCATCATTCCGATCATCATTGGTGATAACGACCGTACCTTCAAGATGTGGCGCGACCTGTTTGATGCCGGTGTGTTCGTGAACCCTGTGATTGCGCCAGCCACCGCGCCTGGGCGTCAGCTGCTGCGTACCAGCTACATGGCGACTCACACCCGCCCACAACTGGAGCGTGTGCTGGAGACCTTTGCCAAGGTCGGTCGGGCAAACGGTTTGATCTAATCCCGGGAAGTTACTATCCTGTAATTGACAAAAAAACACTCCCTGCAGCTGTTGGCAAGGAGTGTTTTTTTAACTAATAATCAGCGTTCACCTTTACAGGTTGCGAAAAACTGATAATCGACCTGAAAAACTGGATCACATGGCGATATCCTGATCTTTGGAGAGATAGTTGAACAGCAACAAAGAGAGGGTCGTAAGAATCGTCAGGATAGTCGCGAGCGCCGCCGCGATGCCGTAGTTGCCCCGGATGATTTGGGTGTAAATTTCAACCGTGAGGGTGCGAGTGCGGGCAGTGTAAAGCAAAATGGCAGTTGCAAGCTCGCTGATCATTGTGATCCAGGAAAGGATTGCTCCCGAAATGATGCCAGGTGCCAACATGGGGATGGTCACTTTGTAAAAGGCCTTGGCTTTGGAACTTCCCAAACTAAGCGCGGCTTCTTCAATGCTCATGGGTATTTGCTGCAAGATTGCCGCAGTGGAACGGATGGTGTAGGGCATTCTACGGATCACCAGGCCGATGACCATAATTGCGAGTGTGCCGCTCAATACCACGGGTGGTTTGTTGAAGGCGATCAGCAGGGTGATACCGATAACGGAACCAGGCATGATATAGGGAATCATCGAGATGGAATCGAGGATTTTGGCAACAACACCTGAACGCCTGACCGAAATATACGCCAGCAAAACTGATAGAAAAACCACGATGACGAGTGAGATGGCAGGAATTAAGAGCGTATTTTGGATAGCGCTTCCAACCTTGGTGAATGCTGCCACGTAGTTGTTGAGTGAATGTCCCGGGGCAAAGGTGAGACCTTCCACATTTTTAAATGAGGTGTAGATCACATAGACCTGGGGCATGATGGACAACCCAATCAAGAGATACGAAAAGACATGGATCAGGACGTTTTTCAGACCCACAGCCTTTTTGGGGTGGATCTTTTTCATGGCATTCATCGAAAAAGTTTTCCGACTGGAAACATATTGTTGTGCCAAAAAAATGATGGTTGTAATCAGGATGGCAATGACCGAAATGGCTGCCGCGAAGCCGTCATCCCCACCCATTTCGCTGATAAACTCATTGTAAATCGTAACCGGAAAGGTGCGGTAGCCCTCACCTATCAGCATGGGAGTGCCAAAATCAGCAAGGGCACGCATGAAGACGAGCAAGCCGCCAGCAAAGAGGGTCGGAGCAATAATTGGGATGAGCACCTTAAAAAAGCGCTTAACCCCAGCCGTACCCAAGTTTTCGCTGGCTTCCAACAAGGAGTTATCCACGTTTTGGAGAGCACCGGAAACATACAAGAATATCAACGGATAAAGCTGCAGGGTCAAAACAATCAGAATGCCCGCAAATCCGTAGATATCGGGCAGAACAATCCCAAGAGAATTCTTGAACATATTGGTGATAACACCATTACGACCCAGCAAAAGGATCCATGAATAAGCGCTGACGAAAGGCGCAGACATGGAAGAAAGGATGATCAGAATGCGCAACAGCGGTTTGCCCTTAATCTCGTAACGGGCAAAAATGTACGCAAGGGGTGTGCCAACGATGAGCGTAAGAAATGTGACAGCAATCGTGACCTTAAAGCTGTTTAGCAGAGTATTGAAGTAATAGGGCTTGCTGAAAAATCTTACAAAATAGGAGAGCGTGAACGCTCCGCTGTCTTTATCAATGACTGCTTGTTTGAGCAAATTTCCCATCGGAAAGATGAGAAACAAGCCATAAAGACCCAAAATCAGAAGCCCGACTATTGACCAAAGATCAAACTTAGTCTTTCGCTTCATGATTGCGTCTCCTCCTTTAGCAGATTGCGTGAGCCGTCTTCAGAAAAGACATTCAACTTAGCGGAATTGACAGTAAGTGAAATTTCTTCGCCCATGGCTAGCGATTCGTCCAAAGAGGATTCATGAATGACTTCAACCATCTGTTGGTTGTGTTTAATCTCGATTATCTGGTGAGAATTTAGACCCAAGAAGTAACTGTCTCGCAAGATACCCTTGAGGTTGGTTTCCTGTTCGCTGTGGAAAAAGTTTTCAGGTCGGATAGATAAGAGCACATTCGCGTCCTCTTCAAGGACGAGATTTTTCGCAGGAATCTGATAGTCCCCGAGGTAGAGCATCCTCTCTGCATGTTTGTAAATAGCCGGAAGGAAGTTTGTTCGCCCGATGAAGGTAGCAACAAATTGATTTTTAGGTCGGTGATAGATTTGTTTTGGTTCTCCAACTTGTTGGATAACACCACCGTTCATGACGGCAATACGATCAGAGATCGCCATGGCTTCTTCCTGGTCGTGTGTGACGTAGACTGTGGTGATGCCAACTTCTTTTTGGATCTCTCTAATCACCTGGCGCATCTCCAAACGAAGCTTGGCATCCAGGTTCGAGAGCGGCTCATCCATGAGCAAGACATCGGGTTTGATAACCAAAGCCCGCGCCAGGGCGACGCGTTGTTGCTGACCTCCCGAAAGCAGTTCGGGTTTGCGGTCGCGAAAATCGTAGATCTGCATCAATTTTAGGAATTTATCAGCTTCGCTGGTGATTTCTTCCTTGGAATATTTGCGATTGTGCAAGCCAAACTCAACATTTTGTCTCACGGTGAGGTGTGGAAAAATGGCATAGTTCTGAAAAACCATGCCGATGTTTCGGACACTGACGTCGATGTCGTTAATTCGCTTATCGTTAAAATAAAAATCGCCACCTTCAATACTGTTGAAGCCGGCGATCATACGAAGTAAGGTTGTTTTGCCGCATCCGGACGGTCCTAATAAAGTGAAGAGCTCTTTATCATAAATTTCTAACGAGAGGTTCGAAATAACGGTAGTGTCACCAAACTTTTTGACGGCATCGTTAATTGTAATGTTTACGCTCATGTAGCTCCTTCCTGCAAAAAAGGTCTCAATGACTGGGAAAAAGAAATGTTAGTTGGTTTGTTAAATTTCAAACGGAAGATGATTCATATTTCAGAATCATCTTCCGGTGAAAATGTGTTCGAGATTACTCGTTAGAAACGTAGATTTCTTTGAAGTGATCGCTAATCTTGTCTTTGTTTACGTAGCAATACTCCATGTCTTCCTGGATGACATTAATGTCTTTGAGGGGCGTCATGTAATCAGGAGTTTCCACATTAGCGATAACAGGGCGATTGGTCATGGTGGTGGCGAAGACATTCTGGATCTCTTCGGAGGTAATCATGTCGATAAAACGCTGCGCGTTGAGCAGGTTTTTGGCACCCTTTACGATGCCAGAGCCAGCGGGCAGAAAGACCACGCCTTCTTCCATGTAGACAACTTCCACGTCAGCGCCGTCGCGAACGAGGGTGGCGGAAGGATCTTCGTATGAAAGACCAACGGTGTATTCACCATCGCGCACGCCCTTCCAAACAGAGCTTGAGCTGTCGATCACGACCGTATTGGCAAAAAGATCGGCAACGAACTGCCAGGCTTCTTCGCTTTCGTAATTACCTTTGCCAATAGCATTAAGCATGTTGGTCAGGTGGGCGTAAGCGCTGGAAGAGGCGGTCGGGTTGGCTGAAACGATCTTGCCAGCCAGTTCAGGGTTGAGCAGGTCTTTGTATCCTTTGATCTCAATATCGCCAATCAGGCTCTTGTTAACCAGGATAACGCTTCCGTCCAGGACGTAAGGCGTAATGTAGCCGGTCGTATTCCTGTAGGCTTCCATCACGTTTTCGTTATTGGGTGAAACATAGTTCTGGAACAGGTTCGGGTTGTTCATGAATGTGGCGTATGCCCCACCATAAACTATGTCTGCGTAAGGATTATTCTGTTCACCTTCGAGGCGCTTAAAAACTTCTCCGGTACCGGCTGAGATGACCTCAACCGTTACGCCGTACTTCGCTTCGAAAGCAGGGATAACTGCGTTGAGGAGGTTTTCACTGTTGGGCGAATAGATAACCAGCTTATCCGTTTCGGGTAATGCGGTTTCCTCAACGACTGGGGCGGCTTCTTGCGTGCAGGCTGCTAGCACGAACACTGCTGCGAGAACCAAAACGACGAGCAAAGATCTCTTCTTGTACATATAGACTCCTTTTTGATTGGTAGAGAATGACCCTGTGAATGAGGATCATTTGTTACAGAATTGTACCTTAATAATTTTTTGGAGAAATGGATTTTCGGGCTTGTATGACCACATTTGAAAATATTGTCATGAGATTCGTAGAGATTGAGGTGAGACTCAAAACGGGAATTTACGGCGCAACATAATCTTGCCGGGTGGGGAGGAAAAACCAGGACCTCTTGTTCAACATTCAAAAAAAATCATAAAATATATCATTGACAGAAGCAATTTATTGTTATAATTGCATTACACATTTCCGTATATATCCAAACGAATTAAATAGTTTAGGAGGGCTGGCATGAACTTCAGAGCGTTCCACCGGATTTTAGCAAGCGTAATCCTGCTCCTTTCCCTTTTCTCCACAGCTGTGGATGCACAAGCAGATCCCTACGATTTCATAGTGGATGTAACAACCGACATGAGCGATGCTAATCCAGGTGACAATGCCTGCGAGGATGCCCAGGGCAACTGCTCCCTGCGGGCAGCTTTGGAAGAATCCAAGTTGCTCACCCCAGCCGGTCACACTGTGAATATCTTTTTTGATCTCCCCTCACCGGCGACGATTGAGATCACATCGGACTTGCCAAGTTACACCCAGGCCAGCCTGATTAATGACGATCCGATGAAACGCGTCACCATAAACGGTAATTTTTTTAGAGGTTTTATAATTGCTGGAGATCAAGACACGACCGTTGAGGGTCTGATTATCAAGGATTTTGATCTTGCTGGGGTCATGGTCTACATTGGGGGCACTGATACGATCACAAATAATGTGTTTGTGGGCAATGACGCTGGGGTCTTCCTGAGCGGTCTTGCAGCAGGAAATGGCAGTGTTCATGTTACGGGCAATTATATAGGGTATAACCCTTTTACTGAACTAAGGGATCAGAATAATAAAGGTATTGAGGTAAAAGACACCACCGACTCTGATGGCGATTGCCAGGTCTGGATTGGTGGACTAACCGCTGAAGATGGCAACGTAATCGCGGGTAATTCGCAATCCGGCATTTACATCGATAACGAAAAACAAAATACTGACATTATCATTCTCAACAATTACATCGGCATGGTGGACGATACAACCCCCGAGTTCAACAACAGACACGGGATTGAGGTGGTAAAAAGCGCGGGAATATTAAATATTGGTGGTGACTATCTGACCCAGGGTAATTTGATCGCAGGCAATAAGATGCTTGGAGTTTCCATTGCAGAGTCAAATACTGCCTCGATTCAAGGGAACATTTTCAGCTCCAATGCGGCAGGAACGGCATATATTCCCAACCAAATGGGGGATGTAAAAGTCTTTGACAGCCCTTACCTGAGGATCGGCGGCGATACTTCTGGTTATGGCAACGTCATCCCACAGGGCGTTACGGTTGAGAGCAATACCGTCAATAATGTCAATTTGCTGATCAAGCACAATTTCCTGGGTATCTCAAAAAGTGGCTATGTTTATCCGATTGACCCCGACCGGGATGGCATTTACGTTGAAGATGCAACTGGTGTTCCCGATATTTCGTTCAATCAAATCACAAATTTCAATAAAGGTATTGTCATCCTCAGTGATTCGGTCGTGCCGATTACAAAGAACAAAATCTACGGAAACAGAGAGATGGGCATTGACTTGGAG
Organism: Anaerolineaceae bacterium; assembly: GCA_035388405.1. Classification (GTDB taxonomy): domain Bacteria; phylum Chloroflexota; class Anaerolineae; order Anaerolineales; family Anaerolineaceae; genus Mesolinea. Next base: position 17,776 of record DAOOPV010000008.1, on the reverse strand, counting down.
GATGATGGGGTCACCCTGAATGATAACTTGGACAGCGATACCGGACCAAACGGGCTGCAAAATTATCCGGTGATCTTTAACGTAGTCGTTCAGGATTTCGGGGCGGTGAAAATTGTGACATTTGATGTTAGTTTGCACTCTGCACCCAACCAACAATACCTTGTTGAAGTATATTCGAGCCCATTTTGCGGCAGTAATGGCTATGGACAAGGGAAACAAATCCTGAAATGGAGCAGCACCATTATCACAGAGAGCAATGGCAATTCCAATATATGGGAAATTAGTGACACTTATCCAACTAACATTATCGGACCTTGCCTGAGTGCCACTGCCAGTAGGTTTGATGGTGTCCACTACCTTGGCACCAGCGAATTCTCACCCGGGGTGATGGCCTGGGAGCTGGGAAAGATCTTCTTACCGATGATGGTGAAGTAATTCCATTGTTTTATCAGAAACAAGCTGGCGTTTGGATAAAACGCCAGTTTTTTGTATTCATGGATTGGAATTGCAGGTGCTGATCAATAGATCTCCGGGAAGGCAGCCTTTTATTTGATGATTAACGGGAGGTAGGTATAAGAGGGTGGCGGGGTGAGGAAAATATTCCAGACGGTCTCAATCACAGAACTGGATCCACTATCAGAACCTGAAACATAATAGCCCCGTGCCCGGATGAGGACGTTCTCGCCAATTGGCAGGCCAAAACCACTCAAGTGCCAACCGTTAGTTATTCGCTCTCCAACTCCCAAAGGTGTATAGATGAGACCGTCGATGGTGAGTTCAAACGTTGTGAATACAAACTCCGGACCAGAACCACTACGCAACCATTCAATGGTCGTTCCGCCTTCGTCAACATGGAAAGATTGAAGGGCTGCTTCACTGCTTGCAACCCGGCCGATCGTTTGATGCAATATTCCGCCAAGGCTTGAAAAACCACCACCTACGATGGTTTTTCCATCAGCCTGTTGTGCGACAGAATACACATTGCCATCAGCCCCTCCGTTGAAGGCATAATCCAGGACTCCTTCGGGTGTCAGCCGTCCAATCCGGTAACATGTCTCGCCTGCCAGGGTCGTGAACTGACCACCTACCAGGATCTTGCCATCCGTCTGCAAAGAAAGCGCATAAACATCGTAATCCGTTGTTGCAGTAAAATCCGCATCGATGGTTCCATCGGCGTTAAGTCTTCCAAGATGACCTCGAGAGGCGCCGCCTAATGATGTAAACTCGCCACCAGCCAGGATTTTCCCATCCGGTTGAACGATAAGCGAATAGACCATTGCATTAGCCCCAGGAGTAGTAAAGGTCGTATCAAGCGTGCCATCTGAATTCAACCGGGCAATTTTGCTCCTGGTAACCCCATCAACAGTAATGAAGTTTCCGCCAATCATTATTTTTCCGTCTGGCATAACCGCCACCGTCCGCACCAATCCCCCGACCGGAGCGTTGAAGCTGTCATCCAGCGTTCCGTCCGTGTTCAGACGGGCGACATAATTGCGCGCGGTTGAATTAATGTAACTGAATCTTCCGGCAAGCAGGATTTTCCCATCGCTTTGCACGGCCAGGGCAAAAACCTCATCGTTTGCAGACGCAGTAAACTCGGCATCTTCGGTTCCGTCCGGGTTCAACCTGCCGATATTTGCGTGATTCACGCCGTTGATCTGCCAAAACGATCCAGCGACGAGGATCTTGCCATCCGGTTGTGTCGCAATGGCGTATACATTGATTCCTACAACGTTAGGGTTGGTGAAACCCAAATCGCGGGTACCATCCGCATTGAATCGACCGACTTTTGAGGAGGGGCTTGCGCCTACATTGGAGAATCCACCGCCTATGAGGATCTTTCCATCCGGTTGAAGCGCGATGGCATACACGTATCCGTCAGTTCCAACATGGAGGTCATCATCCAGTGAGCCATCCGGGTTGAGTCTGCCCAGTTTGCTGCGTGCGACGCCACCCAGGGTTGTGAATTCGCCGCCCACAATGATGCTTCGGTCTTGCTGAATTTGAACTGAATAAACAAAAGAGTTAGCTATCGAATTAAAGCTGGTATCCAGCGTGCCGTCGTTGTGAAGCCGGGCAAGATTCTGCTGTGTAATCGAATCGATCGCTCCAAAATAACCGCCAATCACAATTTTTCCATCAGGCTGTAAAGCTAAAGAGAATATCCTCAAGGCTCCGCCTGTTATCAAAGGGTTAAAATCAGCGTCCAGGGAGCAGTCTGCGTTTAGCCTGGCAATCCGGGTCCGGGTAATCCCATCTACTGCGCTGATCAATCCCCCAATAACAATTTTTCCATCTGCCTGAAGTCCGATGCTATCAACGCTTCCATTTACCATTCCCCCGCAAGTGCTGTCGAAACTCCCATTGGCGTTCAGCCTGCCAAAATAATTCTTGCCGCTTCCCGCGAGATTGTTGTAGGAACCACCCACAAGGATCTTATTGTTCGGCTGCAGCGTGATTGATTTGACCGAACCGATATTGGCTGTTTGCGCGGTGAAGCTTTCATCCAGGCTTCCATCTTCATTCAGGCGCGCAAGATTATTCCGAAAAATACCATTTACCTCTCCGAACAAGCCACCGAGCAAAATTTTGCCGTCGGGCTGGACTGTTATCGTATAAAGCTCACCTGCATCGATGCTGGCTGTGAAATCAGAATCGACAGTTCCATCCACGTCCAGTCTAGCGATGTGCAAATGGGTTTCTCCATCCACTTGAGTGAATCCTCCCCCGATCAGGATCCTGCCGTCTGCCTGTAGCGCAATCCACTGCACGTAGTCGTCCAGACTGGGTGTAGTGAAGGCTTCGTCCAAGGAGCCATCTATATTTAAACGCGCAAGATAGGATATCCCTTGACCCGCAATGGAGGTGAAATAACCCCCCACCAGGATTTTGCCGTCCGGTTGAACAACTGACACGACAACATTGTTGTTGGGTGAGGGGTTAAAACCGTCTTCAGCGCCAAGGGCTTTGACTGGCGTGGGTGAAAGCATGCTCAAGAGCAACGCCGTTACGACAATGAACAAAAAAGTCCGATTAATTGGTTTCATCGCTGACCTCCATTAGACTGTCCAGGAAATCACTTGCAAGCCGCCGTGTGTTTTCCTGCTTTACCCCTGTTCGGTCGCCTCAATTAGCAAACACCAACAAAGAAAATCTGAAAAACGAGGATTCAATTGTTTTAAGCTTCTGACCAAAGAAACATGATTGCGAAAAATGAGGAAAGAAGATTCCTTCACTCTTCCTATGTTATTGGGCTGTTGAAACAGCCGAAAGTAAATGGATAAAATAAGTATAACAAATTTTGCTTGGTTTTCTACTTTTTTAGGAAATATCTTCCAGAATTCATCGGTAATTATTCAACAAAAAGGATGTCGAATCTGGGCAGTTTTGGTGCCTTACTTCGGTGGAAGTAAAAAGCTAGTAATTGGTCTGATCTAACTTACAGTATGTTGTCAGAAGGGGTTGGGGCTGCGGTCTCGCTTACGAGATCGACCACAACCTTGTTAAATTGTTCTCGCGATGGCTTGCGGGTGAAGGCTTCCCGCATTTTTTGAACGAAGGATTGCGAGAGCTCGCGGCTGAGCTGGCGGAACTTCTCGTTGCTGATGCGTTCACCTTTCTCGAACCATTCGATCGCGGCGTAACCCATCACAACCGTCATCGAGGTGGCGATAGCCGAGGAGAGGATCCAGCCGGGCACGTTTGCGAACTTTGAAAGCTGCTGAAAAAGAGCCCTTCCCAGCAAACCCATCCCGAAAGTACCAATCATCTCGCGGGCGCGTTTGGCGGTGATCTTGTATTGGTAGATGCGGGCAATCGTCAGCACCATGCCGGTCTGGGTCGCCACCAGCGGGATGAAGTCGATTACTGGCAGGGGGGTCAGGGCGATGGCGGCGGAGAGCGACGAGGCGGTGGTGATGCTGCGCCAGGCGATCTTGCGGCGGTATTGGGGCATGGCTTTTGCCAGCGCGAGCGTCATGGCTGGGTCAGCGGCGATGATCGCCAGCGTCACCTGCCCGATGCCGTCCCCCTTCAGCGCGGAAATCGGGATGACCTGCTCGGGGGCAACGTTCAGGTTGGCGGCGGTCTTCCCGAGCACATCTTCTTTGAACTTTTCGACCAGGTCGATCTTGTTCAGGACGATTATGAAGGGCTTTTTCAGCCCCAAAAGTTCGTTATAGAGCCCCAATTCGGTTTGCTTGACCCCCTGCATGGCATCGAACACCAGGATCAGGAAGTCGGCGTGCCTGGCGGCTGCCAGCGCGTGCTCGCGTTCGGTTTCGCCAACCGCGCCGACGGCGTCCGCGCCGGGAGTGTCGATCATGGTGAAGATGCCGGCATCGGCTTCCTGGTTGACGCGCGTCGTGCCGGGGATGGGGCTGACCTCCGCCTGGTCGGTCTTGACGCGCACGAATTGATTGAATAGCGTGGACTTGCCGACGTTGGCGGGACCGATGATCGCGACTTTCTTATGAGCCCCAAGCACGGTTTTGGAGTGCATCAGCGCCAGGTCTATCAGGCTGTTGAGGGGGTTTTTGTTGAGCGGGATGCCCTGCAGCATGCTGTCGATCTCTTTGCGCTGCTGCTCTGGCACCACCTGCCAGGCACGCTGCAGCAGCGATTTGGTTGGGGCGTTGAAATATTTCTGGACATCTGAAAATTCGGGCATGTTTGATCCAATTCTCCGGTGACTGAAGAAATTATACGCTATCTGGAGATGGCTTATGGACCCCTGTCGTAGGTCAGGTTCCGCGGTTGAACCTGACATCAGAAGCGCTTGGGTTCGATAGGGCGGAGAAAGTGCAAAAGTGCAACGTTTTTTGCTGTGTCAATTTTGCACTTTCTCAGAAACCTATCCTCAAATGTTTCCCCAAACATTTTTGGTGCATTGTAGGCAATGGGCTTGATTCCTTCCGCAATGAAACGGAATGGGTCACCCTATCCGCTTTGCTACCAGGGCAGGGACCATTTCTACGAATGATTTTGTTGTCCGAAAGGCTTTTGTTCCCTGGTTATTGATGACCTGGATCGTAAAATTGGTTGACTTTTAGAGCGATTTCGATTAATATCTTTGGGCATCGTGGCGAGGTAGCTCAACGGTGGAGCAGTGGACTCATAAGCCATTGGTTCTGGGTTCAAATCCCAGCCTCGCCATTTTTTGTTTTAACGGCTTCTTTCCTCGTTGACACCCTGATTAGTCAGGGTTGTCCTGTCTTCAAGCTTGAGACCTTTTTTTGATAATCCATTGGTTTAATTAATGTGCGACACCGCTCTAAATATTGATTACGTATGTACAATTTCCATTGTTAATAACATAGGTACTTTATCAGGTTTGTTCAAATTTAAGGTAAGAACAATAGAAAGGGGTTATAGAATAAAAAATGCCTAAAAAAAATTTACTGTGATGGAGTGTAAAGATATTATTTTCAGAACTACTAGACGAATTGTATATCGATGATGAGAATCATAAAGCGATTAAAATCATAAACATAATTAAGTATAATATCAATGTGAGTAACAATCGTTTCTTGCTTAAATAATAAGGAGTTTTAAATTGAGACTTGTTAGTTGGAATTTAGCTGGATGGGTGACAAAAATAAACGAACAAGTTGAAGCATTAATCTCTCGAAAACCATCAATAATTTGCCTACAAGAAGTAAGAAAAACAGCTTTAATAACAATTATTAGAAAATTTCAAAATGCGGGTTATTCTTACTTCCACGACTCTATTCTTCTTGCAGAAGAGAATAATCGAAGTAGAGGAAATATGGTTGTCAGTAAACATCCTATTGAATATCTACCTGGGTATATAGCTGCACCTCATTCTGAAAGCGTGATTTCCGTAAATGTAGAAACTCCACTTGGTAATATTAAAATTCATAATGCCCACATACCCAATGGGTCAAATCACGGTTGGAAAAAAATCGAGACTTTCGAAGCTATTTTCAAGACATTATCTTCAGAAGATGATAACTTACGTATTCTTTGTGGTGATTTTAATTCACCTCAAGCTGAACTTTCAAATGGGACAACAATAACTTGGGGACAACGGTTATCAAGAAATAATGACGTATACCTGATGAAAAACAACCTCCGTTGGCATCAGGGCGAGTTGGCGGTCATCAGAGGATTAGCAGAATATAATTTACTTGATGTCTTTCGCCAATTGCATGGTTATGGACTTGAAGAGTATAGTTATATTGTGACACGAAAGGGGGAAATTGTATCTAAAAGAAGATTTGACCATGTTTTTGCATCTCAGGAATTACTACCACAGGAATGTGTTTATCTCCACAAAATTCGAGAAATGAAATTGAGCGACCATTCACCGATCGAGGTACTTTTTTCCGCTAAAACTAGTAAATAGCGCTAGATTTAATTTTTCACCCCTTTACATTATTGTTTCAAGCGATTGCATGGGTTCAATTTATTTACTCGATCACTGTAGTTTCAATGGAGTAACAATAAAGGACAGAAAGCTGTTATACGCTGTTAAGGATTATTATTCCAGAATACTTTTTGCTGTCTTTCCCTTACATCTCTAAAATAAACAATGGCGGATTGAGTTTTAGTATTTATAAGTTCGGTTAGGACCGCCCACTCATCTTTGTTTAACCTGTTATGGTCAAACAGGTGGTGATGTATTGGACAAAGTGTGAAGAAATTATCCTTGTGATATTCTCCTCCCTCTACCTTTGGAATAATATGGCACTGATGAGTAATCCTATTTTCACCGCAAATATCGCAAGGGTCATAATTTCGCTGCATATACTCCCGTTGTTTCTTAAAATATGTTTCTGTATCTATCGATTGTGGGTCGTAAGGAATTTTTATGCCATATTTTCCATGAATTGACATCTGCGAGATAGTTGCTGTTACAAAAGTCATAATTGCATTACGTGTAGGGGGGGCAACGGTTTTGTCTAAATAAACTGACAATGGATAAAGCCAGGTATAAATCCAGCCATATTGCTTTTCAATTTTTACGTCTGGTTTCCACCCGTGTAATGCTTCGTTTCCTACACTTGCCCTTAATTCCTCATTCTTTAATTCGAGTTCCTTAATCCTACGTTTCAACTGATTTATGGTCATCGGTTTTTGTTTACTGAAACTCATTGAAGCCCCGCCTAGCGATTGTTTTAGCCCTTATTAAAGCCCTAAGGATGCGTTACAGCTTTGAATAAAGGCTACTATCAAACTTATCAGAACGATAATGCCTAAAAAGGTTACCCAGCCCCTGATAGCGCTTATGTTCTGGTCAATAATGACAGTATGTTTATACATTTCCGATAGTATTTTTTTTTGTTGATTTAGACTGGCTATTAATTCATCTAACTTCTCTACCTCAACCTCTGGCACAGTCTTAGAGGTATCAGGCATTAGTTCTGACTCTGGATTACTCTCCAGATCAGCCCCGCAGTTCGTGCAGGTTTTAGCAGTATTGTCATTTTTCTCATAGCACATCGGACACTTTTTCATAATTCCTCCCGATTGATTGACTTGCTTTTAATCTACCCACTTCTTAAGCACCCAGCCCTCTATGCCTGAGCGCTTTGCACGAAAATAGCAAAGAGTAGCCGATAATCCCGTCTCAGATATTGTCTTGCATTCAAGACTTGTGACACCCGCAGGGAGCATGACAATATCCCCTACCGCTAACTCTCCTTTTGTGCTGCTGTCAAAACTTGGCGAATCATAAATATAGGTGGATTTTGTAACCGTCCATTCCTGTCCAGTAGTCTTGGTTACGGCCGGCTCAGGTGTAGACTGTGGAGCGCAAGCGTTAAGCATTAGCATTATTGATAATGCCAGCAAGATCTTTTTCATTATTCCTCCTAATTGTTGCCAACAATCTATCCGCGCTAATGTGTTTTAACTAGCCCCAATTGTAGCAGATTTGGATACGATTAGGTTTGATTGCTGTGCCTGCACCGTTTGTTGCTATGGGGGTATTATGACTCTTTGAATATTTTTTCTTCCCGAGTCAGCGTAGTCAAATCCATAAATACAAATTTTGAGTTATACTACTCTTAGTTTTGAAATGTGATGTAATCATTTATGAGGTGTGGAGATGAAAAAAATCATAGTATTTCTTTGTTTATTGTTTTTGATCAGTGCCTGTTCAGGTTCAAAAAATCTATCTCCGGAAGAGATTCAAGCTACCATTTCTGCAGGAATAAACCAGACCCAATCGGCAAATCCTACTAATACTTACACTGCTGTACCAACTAATACACCAACAGATACACCTGCAGCTACTCCAACAGACACACCAACAGCGACTTACACTCCAACAATAACAAATACTCCTACGATAACTAACACCCCTACGATCACAAACACTCCCACGGTAACGTTAACTCCAACGAGAACTAACACGCTTACGCCTACAACAGCACCTTATCAGTTTACTCAAACGGCATATGTAAAAACCCAAGATTATATGTCTAACTTTAAACAAGTAGACTGGAAAGATTTCAGTACCTATCCCGATAAGTACAAAGGTGAGTTTGTGAAGCTTACTTGTCGTGTTTTCAATGTAATAAACAACGAACAATTCCAGTGTTACTATCCCGGAACATATGACGCATATTTTGTTCTTAGTGCACACGAATTTGATGATATTTACGACAACTCATATTTGACGATCTATGGTGTTGGTGCTGGTGAAAACTGTGGAAAAAACGCTTTTGGAGCTGAGATCTGCCAACCATTAATTGTCGCTGATTTCTTCGTAAAATAAAAGAACGATGAAAGCATAAAACACGACTATAAAATTGAATTATTTATTTCATCTGGAGGAATATGGCGCCATCGCAAATAATTGTCAAAAGATATAAATCTGATAGAGAATTTCAAACAGATGCCAGAAAAATGGCCTCAAAGGGTTATGAAGTTCAATCTGTTACAAGTGAACAGCCTCGTAGCGGATGCGCTCGTATACTGCTAATTGGGATATTTGCTGCGATTTTTAAACCAAAGCCAGTTCTGGTTGTGACTTATCGTTTGTCCTATCAGAACACTTCAAAAGGTCTCGATTATTCATTGAAACAGAGTTCATTAATCAATGAAGACTCATCGAGAAGAGAAACTTTGCTTCCGAACCAAAATTCAACAAAAAAAGAAAATATTTCAAAATGGTAAGAAAAGTTGCTTATCAATCTAAACCAGTAGACACTCAATGGTTGATGAGAATTTCAGCACGATAAGAAGGGAAATTCTATGAATGATTTCATTAGCCTTACATGCCCATCCTGTGGCGGAAAATTAAACATTGAAAAGAATACGCCGACCTATACTTGTGAATTTTGCGGTCAAACACACAAACTTCGTGAACAGGATATTGAGTACTTCGGGCGCTGCCCTATATGTCATAGGAATGATAGGGTGGAGAAATTAACAGCAATATTGAATAAGCAAGATCACGTATCAATGAAATTTCGCCCACCTGAAAACCTTAAACAGGTTTATTACTATCGATTGCTAGACTCAAACAAGGCCGATAAGCATCTGGAATGGATAGCTCTCGAAGAAAAACAAGAAAGTGTTTATAAGAAAAGGGGGAACTTGTTCGGAATAGGGAGCGCGGTTGCATTGACAACATCGCTCATTTTAATTATTCAGATGGTAAATAGTAATGGTCAAGGTGTGTTTGCAGGAATTTTGGGATTCTTGTTATTTGTTGGAAGCATAGCGCTGTTTGTGTTTGGAGTTATAAATTGGTTAAAGGGTAAACAAGATCAAAAAAAATACCAAACAGAATTACATAGACAAAGGACACTCCAAACTCAAAAATTGATGATGCGTTATGACAAAATTTACTACTGCCAACGGGATGATTTATTATTCATCCCAGGGGAAGAAGAATCAGCTCCTGGTTCAAATTACGAGGAATATTTATCCAAGGTACTGGAGAAAAGCACGTAAGATTCAAAAGACAGTCGTAATTCTGAGGAATTATACTTAAGGGGCATCATGGACTTATGTAACGCCTTGTTAAAGCATTTCATTTCCACGTTCTATGGTTCAGGTAACTATTCGGGGGAGTACTGGTTTATTGGCATGGAAGAAGGGGGCGGGAGTGATCTAAGCAAGGTGACCAGAAGGCTTGACGCCTGGCTTGAGCTTGGCGGTACAGAACTCGTTGACATCTACGAATTTCACCTGAAAATTGGTTATCCTCAGTTCTTCATAAATCACGCGAGGTTACAAAGAACATGGATGCAGCAGGCAAGAATCGTTTTGGCTTCAAAGGGGCTTCCTTCGTATACAGAAGATGTTCGAGTCTATCAAAGAGATGTTATTGGTCGCAAGACCAGCGAGACATGCCTTTTGGAGTTGTTGCCGCTACCATCGCCAAGCTTGAATGATTGGAATTATCGTCTCTGGTCAGAATTGCCTTTCTTGAAGGATCGTAAAACCTATCAAGATTATTGCGTTCCTTGGCGCGCTGAGCATATCCGATCGAGGATAAAAGAAAATAGACCCAAGTACGTGGTATTTATGGGTCAGGGCTATTCTGCGTACTGGCAAAGCATTGCAGGCCAGAATTCAAGTTTTACGGAAAAAGGTGGTTACTGCACGGCTTGTTCAGGGGACACAACTTATGTCATCACCAAGCATCCTGCTGCACAGGGGGTCACGAACGCATATTTTGAGACAATTGGTAAATTCCTATTCCAAAAATGAAAGAGGGTTAAGTGTATTGAGTATCCCAAAACAGCATTTAGGGTAGCAGGCCTGGCATCCTAAAAGGGGGAGGCTTTGCATCTGCCGTACGCGCTCAAGGCAGCCGCGATCCGCAACAGGTTGGTTCCAAATGGGTTACTTTTACCAAAGCGGAGATTTTTGTAGCGGCAGGCCCCTGTGCCTGCCTTGAATATGCACAGGCTTCAGCGGGTAGCCACAACCCTCAACAGGGTGGTTCCCAATGTTCTACCCCTACGACAACGTCAGATGGAGACCTGGCGGTCAAAACCTGCGCACGGTCCCACAGGAAGGCAACGCACCGCGGACACCGGCGCAATCAAGATAAATGCTGCTCGCTTCGCTTCCAGCATCATGCCCCATTCCGTGCGAAAACATTTTCAACGTAGGGATGGGCCTCGTGTCCATCCGCGGTGTTTGCACAATCGGGCAATCTTGGATGGAGACCTGGTGGTCAGAGGCCTCGCACGGTCTCACAGGGAGGCTATGAATTCTGGAGACCTGCGAGAACGGAAAACTATCCATCCGTTTCAGGGTGGGCACAGGCGGCGGGAACAGGATTTTGACCTACGTCAGAATGGGCACAGTTGGCGAGAAATGGAGTTTTATGCGTAGTGGGCACGACGTCCCGCATGGAGGCTTCCCAAACCTTCTGACCCACTATCGCGGGTAGGGAGGGTAGGCGGGACGCAACCAAGCAAAATGTCGTGCCTGCTTAAGGAAACTGCAGCGGGTGACTTGCCCCTCCTGCTCGATTTTCTGCGACCTGCCAGAGACCAGAGGTGCCCTTAATCCTTGATTACCAGCGGCAAATAGGTCCGGTAAGGGACCAAGAAGGCCAGGTCGTCTAGCATAAAGTAGGACGGCGAGTTGATCACGACGTAGGCGATTCCGGTGACGGTGATGCTGAGGGTGTCGACGGTCGGGGCCAGGGTCAGGCTGTCGCTTCCCAAGGAGATGCCTGCAGCGTCGAAGGCTTCCATCGTGACGATCTGGCCTGCGCCGTGATTGGACCCGGTGTTGACCTGGACATGCGTAGCGCCGTTGGTGAAGGTGATCGTCTCGGGCGGCCGCGGGATACCGCCGTTGCTAAAGTGCCCGTCCTGATTAAGGCCCATGAAGTTGGGTGGGCTATATCCGTTGACGCCCCAGGCGCCACACTGGTCGACGATGCCACCGCCGTCATTCTCGGCTGGGCCCATAAAGAGGACCCCAAGTCCTGCGTATTGGTCGCGGAGGGCAGTTGTATCCATGAAGAGACAAGGCGCGGTCACATCGTCAAAGTTGATCACGATGGCGCCGGGCGGCAATGGGTTCACGGTCAGGGCAGTCTGCAGATCGCAGGCATGGTCCCTATCGGAACAGTCTTCTGATCCTCCCTGTTTGACATTTAATTTATTACCTTGATTTTTTGGAACAGACACAGCAGCTGTACTTAAGAAAAGACTGAGGATTACCAACATACTGAATAGGGTTGTTCTTAATTTGTTCATCATAACAATTCCTTTGATGAATGAAGCAACTGGCAACCTGATAATTTATTTTCCCCGCTGATTAATTATATAACGTTTGCTATAAATTTCCTAATCGAATCTTGAAAAATTTCAAATCTGAACCAAACGGTATTATTTTTACACCCATTGAAGTGCGGGAACTGGTGTGCTGTCATTATCGACGCCAATTCGCTAACCAGCTAAGTGACCAAGATCGTGAAACAGGTTACGACCACTGGCCTGAGCCTGACCGCTGAACGTTACGGCGTTTACACTGCTCGAGTCGGTCCCTGTTGGCAAGAAAGAGGTCGGATTTCTGAAAGGGTAGATTCCTATGGATGAAATTGGGTCATCAATGTTTTGCGTATTTTGGTAGGAAAGGTCTCCGGGTGCCAACCTCTGGAGGGCAATGCCTGCCCTGGGTAACCATGCAAAATTCAACCTCGATGGGGAGGGTTCAACCACCTATCTGGGTTCTGGGTTTACCGACGCAGTTTTCTCAGCCGTGGGAACCACCCCGGCACCTGGCTGCAATAATCCAAATATTGCTCACCGAATTCGGCTGCCAGTGCCTGTTCTTCGCGTTTGGCACGGAAGGCAACAAGTGGAGAAAACAAAGCGAAGAATAGGGATGTCCAGGTCTTGAAGATCAGCAGGCTGCCAAACCCTGCCAGGATAAGCCCAAGATACATCGGATGGCGCAAATATGCAAAAGGACCGTTGGTGGCCAACTGATGATCGGCAAACAACTGCACACCTGAAGCCGTTGAGGTGAAGTAATTCCTGCCCAATGAGAGCCTGCCCCACAAAACCAGTAAAAGCCCAGGAAAGTAAAGCAAAGCGCCAATGACCAACGTTGCGCCGAGAAAAATGCCTGATAGTTTTAGAGGAAAAGGTTTCCAGCCGATAATGCACAAACCAAGGAAAACCATAGAAGTGATCAGGTAGAACCAGATCGAATGCAGCCAGCTTGGGGCACGTCCGAAGGAGTGCCCAACCTGGTGATGGGTTCCCCGCCAAATTCCAACCAGGATTACAGCGAAGGTGCCATACGCCAGAAGTCCACCGAGCCAGCGAACAATCCGCTCAATCCACACGATTGTCATGGTTGATCCTTGAATCCTGATGAGCTGGTGGTTATTGCCACGCCTTGATCTTGAAACTTGCTGAGCTTCATGGAAGCCGCCTTGTGTAATTGATGAAGACGAACACGATAGATGCTTTGGTTATACAACCAGATTGGCGAATTTTCAACAGGTGGCATTCAAATGGAAATGATCAGGGCACCCCACGGGGGGAGGCTTCGCAATGCCAGCCCTGCGCATTGTTTTTACTATCACCCATCAGCTATCACCTACCAGCTTCCACCAATCAGCCACCACCCATTCTCCATTTCCCTGATATAATCCATTCAGCATCAGGAATGCCTGCGTGAGCAGGCTGGCAACCGGCCAGGAAACAGCACGGTGCCCTCAGACCAACAGGTCTGGATGTGCGAAAGAGTGATTTCGAAACAAGGTTTCTGTTTTTATTTAACCCTTTGATTCCCCCTCTTTCCACAGCACGCCGCCTTTCCACTCCTGGTAGCAAAACACTAAAAGGAGCAAGAAATGATTAGGAAAACAGAGGACGAAATGAAGCAATTAGAGAGCCAGTATCCCGGCATTACAGAGCAGATCTGGCGATTCGAGCATATGGGTCTGCCCCCGTGCCCGGAATGCGGCTCAGTGGATACGGCCACCGTGCAGGTCGGGGTGATCGGGCGCACGATCAATATTGGCGCAGCGACCAGGAAGATCCACCTGATGCTGAATGCGAACGATGAGGGTATTTACTACTGCAACGTTTGCCGGAAGCAATTTGGTTAGGGAATGTGAGTTCGAGGAAGGGGCAAGCCCTACTGTAGGGATGGGCACCTGTGCTCGCAGTGAAACGGAGGGTATTGTGCCCATCCGCACCGATTATTGGAGACCTCGCGGTCAAATACTGCGCGCGGCCTGTGCCGGAAACGAAGTTGAGGATATCTGGAGACTACCCATCCGTTTCACGGTGGGCACAGGCGGCGCAATCAAGGAGCAAACGAGCCGGGTTTCACCCTGGAGAAAGGAGCCCCAGGGCAGGTCGACTGAACCCAGCCTACCCTGTTGTGCCAAATCCGGGTAGCTCCCGACCTCAAGAGGGTGGTTCCTAACGGGGCTACCCTTGCACGAATGCTGGAAGGAGACCTGATGGTCAATTGCCATTGATCGTTCCACATGGAGGCTTGCCCGGAGGGATGCAAGCAGTCGCACCCAGGATATCGGCGCAATCAGCTAAATCGAGATATGAATGAAAAGTTCATGAATCCATAAAACCAAAGAAATTTAGGAAGAAAATGTGTGAGAATCTTGCAAAATAATTTGATTATGTTGTACAATTGCGTTGCAGCAAAAAGTGCATAAAGCTTTTCGGGTATCGCTTAATCGACCATTTTGCAGTCAACATAAGCTAACTACCAATCATGTAATTCCATTCCTAAATTGAAGGCCCAACTGGTGACATTCATCCGCGGCTTTCACAGCAAATTGGTTAATCACACGCCTCAATTTGCTCTCTTCACTCTCTCGATCTAAATTACTTGGAAAAATCGTTAGTCTGTATGGATTAGACCAATTATCGTATAGAAAGGTGGATTGAATGCGATCAAAAGCGAAGATTTCTCCATTTCTTGTTGTGGTTTTGCTCCTGGGAACACTGGCAACCTCAGCATCTGCCAATTTCCCTGACCCAACAAGGGAAGCAACTACTCTAAAACCAGAGCTTGAAATGGTTTTAAGGGTACCCCAGGAAGGGATTCAAAACGTTGGCAGTTCAACGCTGCAAATTGTCACGCCAGCTTTTCTTCCGATAGGCAGCGCGTTTGACATGTGCTTTGGTTTTTTTATGCAATCACCCGACGAAGAATACGCGGATCGCGTTGATGTTGACATGCCCGATAACTGGGTGGTCAACTCAATTGCCCTGAACTCAGTACCACCTGCTGATGGCTTCCCTTCAGCATTACCTCCAGTCGCGGGGGCTGGAACAGGCAATGTGGCATACTGGCAGAGCACTGGATACCCACCTGCCACGTTTATGGGGGCATGGGCGAGCTCCATAGGAGGAACGCTCTTCGATTTTTGTGTTAATGTGACCATTCCTGATGAGAGTGGTGCTCCCTGGACGCTGCCCTGGAATTACATCGGAGATAACTGGAGCGATGCACCGCATTCCAAATCTGGCACTTACGGTCCAATCTATCAAGAGGGTCCCTTGATGTTAGTGCCTTATCTTTTCCAAACAACAGGCTGCCCTGATGAGGCAAAGACATACGAATTCACAGCTTCTAACAACACAAGTACAGAAATGACGGTTGACATTGAGTACACTATCAGTTCCGGATCCGGCACTTGTGGCGGTCCTGAAAGTGTTACCGTGCCAGCTTATGGAAATGCTCCTGTTTTGGTCTCTTATGAGGCTTGGAATGATGTTGGCACAAGTTTTACCTGTGATATCACTGCCACAGATTCTGCTGTACCTGCGAATACCATTGCCTCCCAATTAATTATGGATATCTCGGGTTGCTATTGGGACCCAGCAGGATGGCAGCTTGAACCGAATACGAACGCCACACCTAATCTTTACTCCACGGGTCTTACAGGCACCAACCCTGCAGTAATCGGCTCTGTTGGATACGTCTTTGGAGGAGTTGGGGAGGAATTTAACGTAATTCCTTACCTACAAATGTATGATCCAACTCTTGAGGAATGGACCAAACTGGCAGACCTGCCCAACCCTCGTTATGGAATGGTGTCTGGATGGATTGGGGGATTGATATATGCGGCCGGGGGATTGGACATGGCAGGTGGCGCAATTTCGGATCTGCAGGTTTATGATCCCGAAACAAATCTTTGGGACAATGCGCTTCCAGATATGCCAATTGCCCTTGGTGCTGGAGCCGGCGGAGTGGCAACCTGCTCATCCGGTGCAGGGGAATGTTTGTTCCATGTGGGAGGGTCCACGGATGACAATGCTGAGCATTCCACTCTGGAGACATGGGAATTCAATCCTTCTATAGCTGCCTGGACCCAGCTTGATAACAGACCTGCCGGCTCCTCACCAGATGGATTTGTCCTTGGGGATGGTGTCGGATGCGGTGGCAAGATCTATGTGGGTGGGGATGCTCGGGATTACCATGACTTTTTTGTGCTCGATCCTACATCACCAACAGGTTCACAATGGTCAACGTTGGCAAGTATCCCAGGTGGTGCTGGGGCGATGACCCCAACCATGGTCTGCATTGAGCAGGAAATGTCCATCTATCTGATGGGTGGAACTCTCAATCTCACTGGTGACGTGTTTGTCTATGACATCCTTACAGACATCTGGGATGGTCCGCTCCCTCAAAAATTGAATGTTCCGCAAGTTGGTTCTGTGGGTTGGTTCATGCATGATAAGTTGTGGACTGCTGGTGGCGCTACTACTGCCGGCGTGCTTTCGCCCATGCCATTCGAATCCCTGGAGAGATTCACCTGTGTTATTGAAAAGAAGCTTTTCTTGCCGTTAATGGTGAAGTAGACAAGTACTGGCATGTGAGCGAAAAAGCTGGATTAAGTTCCTGCCCTGCTTGGTTACATGCGGGGCAGGAACTTAAGAATCACATGGCGCGAGTTAAGAAAGACGTCTGCCTTGTGATGGTTATTACCTATTCACCACTTATCTGCTATCCTGCAGGGGGTGCTGCTTGCCCGGTGCCCTCATCTTGTTTTACTGGTTCGGTTGCTGTTTCTGGTTTTTTATTGTCAGGATCGCCGTCGGATAGCATTACCTGCACTCCGATTGGTATCAGCAAGCAAGCAATGGCAAAAATGGGCATGATGATGCCAGTGCAAATTTTTTCAAAACCAACCTCCACCACACCGTACTTGATGTGTTGAATCATGGCGAAGATCAAGGAAACAATAAAAAAGCTAGTCAAGACAACAAAGGGCAACACAATCAGAAGTCTAATTTGTTTTTCTTGCTGGGAGATTACCTTGACTGTATACATCGCCCAAGTGTTAAAAACAAACTGCAACAGAAAAACGATGAAGAAAGTTACCAGATATCCGGTTGTGGGTTCAGGTCGATAATTCATCAGGGGCTTGACGGTCCCTGAAACACCGAAGATGAAAACTGCAATCAGCAAAATGGTGATCCTGGCAGAACCGCCTGACGTCTCAGTGATCATCTTTATTGTCACAAACAACAGCGCGCCAATGATGATGAGGATCAGAATAAGGATACTCGGCAGGTAAATAGTATTAAGAAATGCCATCAGAGCAGCAATCAGTGGGGAACTTCCTTCACTTTCTCTGAATAACGCGACAAACCCAACAACCAAACCGATCACCAGAAATAGAGCAATCAATCCGCCCACGATAGAAAAGATTAGTTTGTACGACGCTCCCCTCAGATATTTCTCACGAAATGTTTGTGACATTCTGCACCTCCTGATTTGATCGAGTAAAAGTAAAAAAAGCGAGACAAATGCAAGATAGGAATCGGAAATAGATTGT
>DAOOPV010000007.1:0-64205 GCA_035388405.1 Anaerolineaceae bacterium | reverse complement strand
AGGTCTCCTATCTTCAAATCTTAGCTCCTGAACTTTCCGATGAACTGCTCAAGAATTTCTTGATTATGGAAAGTGACCTCGCAGTTACGTTGCACATTCAAAGCATCGAACAAACGGCAGCGATCAAGATGATCAAGCACAAAATTACTGACCTGGACAAGATGAAGATTGAAGAGCAGAAGAAGGCAATTCGCTCCGGGTATGACATGGATATCCTCCCAAGTGATTTAGTCACCTATGGCGCTGAAGCCAAAACTCTCTTGGAGTCCCTGCAAAGCAGGAATGAACGCCTCTTTTTGGTGACCTTTCTGTTAATGAATATCTCCGATAACAAGCGCAAACTGGAAAATGATTATTACCAAACCGCTGGCATTGCCCAGTCTGCCAATTGCAATCTGCGACCGTTGGACTATCAGCAGGAACGCGGTCTGGCCGCCATGTTACCGCTTGGGATTAACCCCGTTCCGATTGAGAGGGCTTTGACCACCTCCGCCACGGCTATTTTCGTCCCCTTCACCACCCAGGAGCTTTTCCAACCTGCTCCGGCTTTGTACTATGGATTGAATGCGCTTTCCAACAACCTGCTCATGGCTGACCGCCGCAAGCTCAAGACACCTAATGGCTTGATCATCGGCACGCCAGGATCCGGTAAGTCCTTCGCTGCCAAGCGCGAGATCACCAATGCCTTTCTGGTAACGGAGGATGACATTATCATCACCGATCCGGAGAGCGAATATGCTCCCTTAGTGCGAGCTCTTCAAGGCGAGGTGGTGCGAATATCGATCAATTCCAACCAATATATCAATCCGCTCGACCTCAACCTGGACTACAGCGAGGAAGAGGACCCGGTCGCCCTCAAGATGGATTTCATCTTCTCGTTCATGGAGCTTGCCGCAGGTCGCAAAAGCGGTCTCAAACCGGAAGAAAAGTCTGTTCTCGACCGCTGCGTCCAACTGATTTACCAAAAGTACTTGCAGGATCCCATCCCTGAAAACCTGCCTATTCTGGAGGATCTTTACGCGCGTCTGCTGGAAATGGAGGAACCCGACGCGCGATATCTGGCAACTGTCCTGGAGATCTATGTCAGAGGCTCCTATAAGGTCTTCAATCACCAAACCAATGTGGACACGCAAAACCGCCTGATCTGTTTTGATATCCGGGAGTTAGGCAAGCAGCTCAAGAAACTGGGCATGCTGGTAATTCAGGATCAGGTCTGGAACCGGGTAACACGCAACCGGGCAGTCAAGAAAACCACCTGGTTTTATCAGGATGAGTTCCACCTGATGCTCAGGGAGGAGCAAACCGCTGCCTATTCAGTGGAGATTTGGAAACGTTTCCGCAAATGGGGTGGTATTCCAACTGCCATCACCCAAAACGTGAAAGACCTTTTGGCGTCGCGGGAAATAGAGAACATTCTGGACAACTCCGATTTTATTTACATGCTCAACCAGGCCAGTGGGGATCAGGAAATCTTAGCCAAACACCTGAACATCTCAAAAGATCAATTGTCTTATGTCACCCATAGCGGCGAAGGTCAGGGTTTGCTTTTTTACG
Source organism: Anaerolineaceae bacterium (assembly GCA_035388405.1). GTDB lineage: Bacteria > Chloroflexota > Anaerolineae > Anaerolineales > Anaerolineaceae > Mesolinea. The sequence continues at coordinate 62,651 of DAOOPV010000007.1, read as the reverse complement.
GCAATACCATCATTCCTTTCAGCGATCACTTCCCGAAGGACACCAAGCTCTATCAGATCATGACCACCAAACCGGATGAGGTTTAGAGCGGAAAGGAGCTTGAATATGCAAAGGGAATCACGAACCAGACACAAAGCTCCCCGCCAGTACATTCCCGGTACTGAAGCAAGTCCGGTAAAAACTAAAGCTGTCCAAGAGAATACGCATTCGATTCCAGAAGCAGTAAATAACAACTCTGTTACAGAATCTTTCAATCGACCAAACGCAGCTGTGATTTCATCAGCTGCTCAGAAAAAGGAGACTAATCAAAAGCGCAGCAGAAAGCTCATCACTCAGGAAGCCGAAATAACCGAGAATGCTGGTGGAATTCAAGAAAACGGATTAACAGTAAAACCCTCAAGCTTACGCTTTGAGAAGGGGAAAGAAACCCGATCGTCCTCGCTGAAATTCAACAAAAGCAAACCGACGCAGAAATATATGCCCTTTGCTCAGGCCGCTACAACCCTGCTCAAACCCAGTCATCAAACTGAAGAGCCTTCTCAAAAGGATTTCAACAGCGCCAACGATATATTAAAGATTGCGGAAAGTACTGCCTTCAAGACGGGCTCACTGATTAAACGTGTTCAACCCGGGCCAACTTCTCGCACGTCAATTCCTACCCAACAGCTTCAGGGGCAAAGCCTGAGACAGCAAAGTGGCATTGCTCATTCAGCCAAGGTGTCACCTCACAAATCAAAAAATCTTGTGATGCACTTTCTACAGAAGCAGCGGATCAAATTGGAATATGCCAAAGCCCTGCGGGTATCCTCTTCATTAAAGACATCAAGCACGCAAAAAACAGCAAAACTTGGTTTGAAAAAGGTCGTCGAAAAGGCGACACAGCTTGTTAGAAGTCGAGCCGGGCTTTATGCCTCCCTCGTCCTGGTTCTGCTTCTTCTGGTTGGTTCAGTTGCTACGTTTGCCTTTTCAGCAACGACATTTATGGGAGGCAGCATCGTTGGAGGATTGGCTGAGAGCATACGCGGCTCAGAAGGTATGGTGGAGGTGGCGCGTTCCCAACTCGGTCAGGTGGGTGGTGAACCGTATTGGTCCTGGTATGGCTTTCCCTCACGGGTAGAATGGTGTGCCATTTTCGTATCCTGGGTAGCAGATCAAAACGGATTGATCTCAGAAGGATTGTTCCCCAAGTTTGCTGGATGCAGCTTTGGTGAATCCTGGTTCAAATCTAACAATCTCTGGCAGGATCGAGGCTATTGCCCCGCCCCTGGTGAAATCATATTCTACGACTGGGATGGGGATGCCTTCCCTGATCATGTTGGCATCGTCGAGAGTTGTGATGGCAGCACAGTATACACAATAGAAGGCAATTGGGCTGATAGCGTCCACACCGACAGCTATCCAGTCAACAATCACTATATCTTCGGGTATGGAACCCCGGAGTACTACGAGTAAAGGAGAAATCAATGAATTTAACCCAACTTAGAACTGAAAAAATCAAAACTGAAACTCGAATCCAGGTGCTGCAAGAGAAACTCAACGCCTTAAATGAAAAAGAAATTGAATTGGAAAACAGTGAAATCCTCAAAACGGTACGCGCCCTGCAACTGAGACCATCCGAACTGGATGCTTTAATGAAGCGGTTGAAACAGAATCCCTTTGAAGAATTAACGCATGTGAACGCCTGGATACGAGAAAGTGAGCTTGAAGAGAATGAAAACTAGTTTTAAGTCTCTTATCCTGAGCCTGATCCTGGCATTGCCTCTAATGCTTGGTTTCATCTCAACAAAAGCCGTTTTTGCCGAGGTAATTCGAAACGCAGCAATCGTTATGCCAGCGCCCCCCACGGATGCCAAAGGCAGTCTGGTGGCGGAGATGCCACCTGGCAGAGCAAACCTAAGTGAGTACAGCTTGGTTAGGTTGCCCATGGGAAGTGGAATGACACCTGTGCCTACCGAAGAACCGACTGAAGAAGCTACACCCAGACCACCCACCGATACATATCTCGAGCCACCGGTCGTGATCACAGCCCAACCTGCAGAAAAGGAATTCTTTGTGATTAAAACGCGCAATGACAAAATCTTTTATTTGATTATCGATCGCAGCAAAATGAGCGAGAATGTTTATTTGGTCACGGAGGTGGATGAAGAAGATCTGCTTAACTTTGTCAAAATTGAAGAATCTCCATCCCTCTCACCCTTTCTGCAACCAAACGAACCTACGCCAACAGCACAAACCACCCCAGTGCCACAAGAATCCCTGCAAGTCAACCAACCATCTTTTACCATCCCTTTGACCAGTGGTATGGCAATTGCCGGAGTGTTTCTCCTGCTTCTGGGAGGCGCGGCACTTTTTTATTGGAAAGTCATCAAACCCAAAGAACAAACCCCGAATGAGGGTGACTTCTTTGAGGACGATTTCCTCGAAAAAAGTTCAGATGAAGACCTTGAATAGGAATTTAGAAAGGAGCCAAGAATGAGTATCAAAGAATTGATCTTCAGCCTGACCGGGGTTGAAGTAAACACCGAAAACCTGGCGGATCTCAAAGCGCATCCCCGGGAATATACAGAAAGCGATGAAGATGCTTCGCTTTTAGCTGAGCTCTTCTTTTTGCTTGAACAAACTGAGGAAAGTGAGGAGCTACCATGAATCAGGCTGAAGAAAACCGTTACATCACTGCTTATGCCCATATCATCGGCGTGCAGGAGTCTGTGGTTACAGAATATGCCGAGCGCAAAGGGCTGGCAGCTCTGGTGGATAACGCCTATCAACTGCTGGAAACCCCTGAGCAACGAGCCAAACATAAGGCTTTCCTTGATCTCTACCGCATGAGCAGTTCGCTCACCCGTGAAAATCCGATTCTCAGTTCCCCAACCTCTGCAGCGGGTTATATGCACACGGTCATCGATCAGGTGCATGACAAGGAGTCGATGGTGGTGGCTTTTCTTAACACCAAGAACCGGGTCATTGACTATGAACAGGTCTCAGTGGGTACGATCAACAGTTCCATCATTCATCCCCGGGAAATTTTCCGCAATGCGATCCTGAACAAAGCTGTTTCGGTGTTGATTTGTCACAACCATCCTTCCGGAGAACTAACCCCCAGTAATGAGGACCTGGCAGCAACCAGAGCACTCAAGGAAGCTGGTGAAATGCTTGGAATCCCAGTGGTGGACCACATCATCATTACTGGTCTCAATCGGGATGCGGTCTATTCTTTCCGAGCACATGGAATTCTTGAACGAAATGCTCATTATGACGCAGAACTCTGTCTTACGGAAAAGAAGGTGGACTTCGAGAACAAGGACAAAGCCCTTGATGAGATTACCGCAAAACTAGAAGAAGGAATAAAGGAAATCTTCAGCAGCGGAAAGTATGCTGATTATCTCAAGGTCATGTCCCGCTTCCACCACTATAGCCTGAATAACACTCTTCTGATTGCAATGCAAAACCCGGAGGCTTCGCTGGTTGCCAGTTATCATGCCTGGCAGAAGCGGTTTGAACGCCAGGTGCTCAAAGGGGAGAAAGCCATTCGTATCATCGCGCCTGTTGAGGAGAAACGCCTGGTTGAAAAAGAAAAGATCGATCCACAGACAAAGAAGCCCGTTTTGGATAGCCAAGGCAATCCAGTCATGGAAGAACAGGAAGTGACGGTCAAGCGTTTTCGGGTGGTTCCGGTCTTTGATGTCTCCCAAACCGAAGGTAAGGAACTCCCCACCCTGGTCAAAGAACTGCAAGGTAACGTGCCAGATTACGACCTGCTCTTTGAGGCTATGAAGTCTGTCTCACCGGTGCCGATCGAGTTCAAGGCGATGAAAGCGGACAAGGATGGTTATTTTCATCTCAAAGACAAGAAAATTGCTTTACGGCAAGGCATGAGTGAGATTCAGACCGTGGCAACCGCAATCCATGAGATCTCGCATGCCAAGCTGCACGACCGTGATCCCCAACAAAGAGGAGCCAAAGGGACAGAAAACGAGAAGGATCAGCGCACCCAGGAAGTTGAAGCTGAAAGCATTGCTTATGCCGTTTGTCAGTATTATGGCATTGAAACAGCGGATAACAGTTTTGGCTACCTGGCTGGTTGGAGCAGCGATAAAGATCTATCTGAACTGAAAGTTTCGCTGCAAACCATCCGGGATACTGCTTCCGAGTTGATTTCTTCGATTGATGACAAGATCCAAAACCTGAAACAAGAACTCGAAGTGGAGGAACCCAAAACTCGTAAGGCAGCGGTCAAAGCCGTCAAAGGAAAGGTAGCTGCCTTGGCTGAAGCCTTACAACCTTACGCGTTTGAAGCTTTGCCTGAAAGCGCATTACAGTTCGAAGACCACCAGCTCAACCAAACCGAAAGCTTACGTCCCTGGTTGGAAACGGTGGCTCAGGAAGACCGTAGCCCTTATACTACGAGAGCAAACAAGCTCCTGCAGCAGATCGATCAAATTCAGGAACCTTCTGCTATCTATTTGCTTGAAAATGGAGAAACACTCACGCTTTTGCGTGAAGATGATCAGGTTCATTACATGCTCACAGACAGCCTGCAGAAGCCAGTATCCGAAGGCTTCCTTGGCGAACCGGATCTGATGCTGGACGCTGCCAAAGACCTTTCCCTGAGTGAAGTTGGCAGGGATGGCATTACTGCAACCCTGCTCACCGCTGAAGCAATCGAGCATCTTGATGTTCTGAGGGTCAGTGAACCATTGGTGAGTTTTAGCCACTCTGAGCATGCTGAGATTCCGGACGGCCTACATATGCCCCTCTCACAAGCCAACCGCTTGATGGAAAGGCTGGATCAACGTCAGGCGATTGACCGCCAAAAATCCGATTATTCCGGTCCGCTCACCTACAGCACAGATTTCCGGGTGGAATACATCAAAGAAGGCCTTCCAGCTGCTTACACCGGGAAACAAGAGATAGGTGCTGGCGATGGCAGTCTCTCCCATCACATGCAGGTAACTGCTCAGGAAAGGCTTTCAGATCGCTCCTGGCGCAATTACCTCAAAGAAATGGGTGAAACACAGTTGCAAGCTGATCCAAATGTGCTGGGGGATGTGCGGGATGAGATTATCCCGTATTTCAATCAGCATACCGCCTTGACCTTCCTCAAAGAACGTACGGAGGGTTATCAGGCAGGTCTTCCAAATATTGCTGAAGAGAGACGTGAGGGATTGAGGGCTTACTATGCTGACGTGGTGAATTATGTACAGGAAAGCAGGCAACAAATGAATCTGAATTCTGATCCTCAAATTCCCGACTTTCCGCAAATGGCTTCCTACATCAATACAAAAGGTGTTGAAAGGGACATTGATCATGATGGAGCTCCTGGACGGGTGGATATCGATGATCAGGACGGTCGTGTGCAAGTGACCCACCATCTAGACAAAAGGGATGGTGTTGCTGAAAAACAATCCATTCGGGAGAGATTGCGATTAGCAAAACCTGAAGCAAACAAAAATCAGAATGAGAAGCTGAATTGTGTGGAAAGGGAGATAGTTTGATTCCGTAAATCATTGTTGGAGGACTTTCCATTTTCCACAAGGATCCTAAAACATTGTAAAGCCGGGACTTTTTGTAACCAGTGATTTCCTCCAATTCGGTTCGGTTTAGTTGCGGGGAATTACCGAAAAATGGATAAGATTGCTATCGTTCACTTTATCGTTCACTTTAGGCGTAAAAGTGAACGATAGCCTTAATTAAAAAACATTAGGAGTTTATCTGATATCTTGTTTGTGGGCCTTTTCCTGACTGTATAATTTTTCCAGCTTGAATCATCGAGGTAAGAATCTGATAAACTCTTGTCTTTCCATATCCAGTAGATTGCTCAACCTCAGCCCTGGATACGGACCCCTCTTGAGCTATGAGCAGTAAAATCTTTTCTTCCAAAGAAATTTCTTCAGGCTGTTTTTTATAATCAATGACAGGCAAGACTATCCTGATAAGCACATCAGAAACTTCGAAGTGAGGCTTTGAGGCATATGGCTCGTACTCTTTTCGGATGCGGTCGATGCCGGTTCCAAACTTTTCAATTAAGTGCAGACGGTGGAAAACTTCAGCGAGAATTAGGTTTCTTGGAATAGATATCTGGCTGTAGAGATATGCGGTTTCACTAACCCCTTCTGGCAAACCACCAGGAGATGTAACTTCAACTCTGTCCTCGTACATCGCGACTTGAACTGCACCACCTTGGTCATAACGCCGATGAATTAGTGCATTGGCGACGGCTTCACGATAGGCATCTCTGGGGATTTGAATTCGTGGCACACGTAAAAAGCCATCCACAGCCTCATAGGACTGATACCATTTATCAAACATTTCCATTGCGCCTTGGTATTGAGAAAGCAAGGATTGGTAGGTCAGATCCGCACGGTCCATAAACTCAGAAATGGTTTTACCAAATCTCACAATAATCGTTGCAGATTGAGCGTTTTGATTAGTGTCAGCCAATAATTCAGCTGAGCGCAAGTATTGATCGTCTTTCATCAAGCCAAGGGTGCGCAATGAATCATCGCCAAGTTTCTTGAGACCGACCGTTTCTTGTAACCAACGTTCCAGTACTTTGAAGCTCAATTCTTCTTCATGAGATGGCAATTGGTCAAAAGTCATGCTACTGCTATCCAGAGAAAGTCTACGTAACTCATTTGAATCCAAAGGCGTGGAAGACGTATCACTTCTTTTATACGCTCTACCATTGTAAAGATAGGGTGCGTTCTTTCCTTTGCTCACCGTTAATTCCACGATTTGTTTTTCCTCAAAGCTACTCGTGTTGAGAAAAAACTCTGGTCTTGGAGAAATGCTGTCATTAATCTTGTGCTCAAGCTGAAGACGTGTTTTTTCTGGGTCAACAATGCCAACAACACTGCCGTTTTCTGAGACGCCAAAGACAATCTTTCCCCCACCATAATTGGCAAAAGCGCTAACAGTTTTCAGAAAGGAATCAGTCAATTCTCTCTTTAATTCAACCTTGGAACTTTCTTTCTCCGGATACAAAATAAATACTCCTTCGCTGTATCAGCATTGTTAATAGTTTATCATTCTTCATAAGTACCATAGACAAGTTGCTTCTGGATGGAACCTGAGTTTTGTGTTCAAGAAAAATGACCTTCTTCCTTCTCCAAACTAAGGCTTTCTCCTGGACGAATGAGCTGTTCAATGTTTTTTCTCATGGTTTCACTTTGTCTCCAATCTCGCTTTAATTGATAATAACTTTGGTAAAGCGTCTCTTTTTCTACTTCCATATTCTTGACTTCATTTAACAACATTTCTGTTGAGGGATAAGGTGGCTTTATTCCTTTTTCTAAAAGGAAACTGACAGATGCTTTGGTTAAGGTTTGATAGATAATCTTTGTCGTAACCTTTTTGGTTTGCGCATCTATGGATGACGCTTTATCTAAGACGCCTAACTGTTTCACAATAGCTGATAGCTCAGCGATTTTCTTTTCGAGATTCAAAATTTCTGCTTTGGTTTGGTCAAAGGCATCCTTGATTTCCGAGTGCCTTTTATCAAGCTTAGCGTAGCTGTCAATTCCCAGTTCGGTCAGATAGTTCAAAGTCCTACCAGCCCTCTTAAGGTTTTGAACTTTGAGAGCTTGTGCATATCTCGGGTTTTGCATAGCTTTGATTGAGTTACCTATGTCGATTAGAAGCTGTAGATCCCGTTCTGGCCTCAAAATAATGCGTTTGTCTGTATTTGTGTTTATCTTTTCTGTAATACGTTCCTGGGTAAACCCAATTCCCAAGGCCTTTGAGTTTGTGTATCGCTGTTGCCCTTCTGCGCGAAAGGCAAGGTACTTCCCTTGCCTGATTTCGTATCCTGCCAGATGCATTCTGATCAGGAATTCTTCAAACGATCTGCTACTTCTGACAGCCTGGTTGACAGCGAGCCTCAAATTCGCTTTCCAACTTGTTCCTGCTTTATGGGCAAGGTATTCTTTATAACTCTTGCCTCTTTCCTCACCAGGAATGACAACCGACAAACCATACTGTTCACAGAGGCGGTCACTGATATATCGAATTTGATAATAGGACTTTCTGTTGGAAACAAATTTACGAAAATCTTCAAAGTTAGCTGCACAGAAGATTAAATGATTATGGATGTGTCCCTTATCAACATGAGTGCTGAGAACGTACTCATACTTCCATTTGAGCAATTCAATAGCCAGCTCGTCTCCGATTTTGTGTGCGGTTTCCGCATCAGTCTCACCAGGCTTGAAAGATTGCATCAGATGAAAGGCAAGGTTGTTTCCTTTTTCCATGCAATGGGATAGAGTAAAACCAAACTCTAGATCAGCGGTTTCTGGAGAGCAAGCAAAACTAGAGACGAGCAAACCTTCCCTGGTTTTATTCCCTTCAAGAATATACGACAAGGCTTGCCTTAACGTTGATTTGATAGGATGGATCTTTGTAACTGCCATATTTCATCTAGCATTTTCTTAATCGCTTCAATATCGTAACGATAAATTTCTCCAGTCGCATTCAAGTGATGCGCTATTTGATTGATATTGATCCCAACCATTCTGATTTGGCGAGAATGCTCTTTCAGGTAAGAATAATCAACATGGATGATGTAAGCATCAAGGGCAACTTTGCGTAAGTACGCACTACGATTCTTAATGCCAACACTCCGCATCCTTGCATCGATTAATTGGAGCTCTTCGTCATTCACGTAGAACAAAATTGGATTCTTTCGTCTTCGATCAGCCATAAATAATTCCAATCCAAGAAACTATCTTTCTTCAATTCCCACAACCTCGCAGCGACTAAAATTTTCTGCAGGCCGGAAATTTCGGATGTGTATATACACTTCCTTTGCTTGCTAATACGTCATTCTGTTGCTCTACTTCATTTAACAATAGCCAAAGAGTATTTGCCAACTGACATGGATAACATAGGAGGAAACTATGTAGAATAGTTGAAAATGAAACAGCGAAAAAGCGGGAGAGTTCCAAATATCAGAAATCCTCCTGAGAATATCCTCTCAGAAAGCCTCTTACTTTTTTTTGTGGAATACTTGAACGAATATCGACGTGAATAAACAGATAGCGAAAGTTGGTTTTATCAGTTAATGCCGAATTAATGCCAGCTACTGTAAATTGAGATTATGCAACACTTCACATCAATCAGGTACATCTATGAGACCTATTCATCACAAAGCCGATTTGTAGGGTTTAGTTTTCAAGGGTTTATTAGACAAAGCCTAATCTGGAAATAGAAAGTCATCGAGATCAACTACAGGAAAAGTTCTGCCTTCAACAAAGCAGAGCTTTTTTTCTATTCCCGTTCTCACCCACATTGGCAAATCTTCTTTGAGCGCTGTTTTAAGAAGCGAAAGGAGATGACATGATCCCTGGAACATTTGAAATAGGTGTCTGTTACGCGTTCGATTCTTATTGCAAACGGACATTAAAGAACGAAGCAATCAATGCTCACAAAGCAATGAACAGACGAAAAAATAGAATTCTCAATTTTTCAGATCTAGCTCTTGATGAAGAGTATCTATTCATCAATCCTGACCCTATGGATGTCTTGTCCGAATATCGAATTAATGGATTATGGATAACCAATGAGCTTTTAAAAGCTGTAATCCAAAACCTACCGGAACCTTTAAAGCAGATCATCAACTTGTATTATTTTGATGGTCTTAATGATCGAAAAATAAGCGAGATAACACAGATACCAAGAAGTACGATTCAGAACTGGCGGACTTCTGCTTTAGAAAGAATTAAGCATGACTTGGAGAAAATCGCTAATGGCTGTCCAGAAATTTGAAAACGAACCTATACCAACAAACAGATTGATTCCATACGCAGTGATTATCTGTGCAGTTCAGGGTGATCCAATAGCCATGGATCAAGTTATCAGCCATTACAACCCTTACATCACCTACTTATCCAGACGTAATGTCAGAGACGAAGGAGGCTTAATTATTAAGATGCCGAATCCCGAAATTGAGGCTCAGCTTACTTCTCGTTTAGTCCGGGCTGTTGTTCGTTTCAAAATCATCAGCAGATCGAGTCAAGTTAAGTGAACCCAAAAATAGATAGACCTGAACCAATGGGGGCTGGCGCTCTTCTTAGATATAGTTTGCAATTAGCAATGCTTAGCCGTCTCCTTAGCAATCAATTGATCACAAGAACTGAGTATGAAAAAGTTCGAAGCAAGTTAATGGATAAATTTAGTGTAATTTCTGAAATATGGATTCAACCTACACCCCTTAATAGTGTACAATCTAATATGGTTGATACACATAGTGAGGTGAGGGATAATGAAACCAGTTGAAGTTATTAAAGGACAAGGTTTAGTTGCCCGTCGAGGCAATGGCCAGGAAATCGAACGATTGCGCGTGGCAGCCTATTGTCGTGTCAGCACGGACAGTGAGGACCAGCTAAGCAGCTACAAATCCCAAGTACAGCATTACACGGAGTTTATTAAATCCAAAAGCGAATGGGTATTCTCTGGTATCTATGCTGATGAGGCAATCACAGGAACACAAATCAAAAATCGGGAGGATTTTCAACGACTAGTCAACGATTGTATGAATGGAGAGATAGACCTGGTTATCACCAAGTCTATCTCGCGGTTTGCCAGAAACACCCTGGACACCTTGCGCTATGTTCGTATGCTGAAAGAGAAGAATGTCGCTGTCTTCTTTGAAGAGGAGAATATCAATACTCTTACCATGGATGGTGAGTTGCTGTTGGTCATTTTGAGCTCCGTTGCACAACAGGAAGTTGAAAATATTTCCGCTAACGTTAAAAAAGGGCTCCGTATGAAAATGCAACGGGGTGAGATTGTCGGCTTCCAGGGTTGCCTGGGATATGACTATCATCCGGAGGATAAATCCCTAACAGTCAATCAGGAAGAAGCTAAAATCGTCCGATATATCTTTCAGCGGTATATCGAAGGGGCAGGCTGTACAATTCTTGGAAATGAGCTGCAAAACCTGGGCTACAAAACCAAAAACGGTCATGCCAAATGGCCCGCATCCACCGTAATTAACATCATCAAAAATGAAAAGTATAAGGGGGATCTCCTCCTCGGAAAAACCTTCACAGTAGATCCAATATCCAAACGACGTCTGGAGAATTTCGGGGAGCAGGACAAGTACTACATTAAAGATCATCACGAGCCAATTGTTTCGGAGGAGGTATTTGCAAAAGCTCAGGAAATCCTCGCAAGACGAGGTTACCCCAGACGACTAAATCCGGAAGGGAAGCGTGAGAAATACAGTCGTAAATACGCATTTAGCAGCTTGTTACAGTGTGGTTTTTGTAATACTAATCTAAACAGACGCAGTTGGCATGCAGGTGCAAGACATAAGAAAATTATCTGGCAATGCACTTTGGCTACCAAAAGAGGCAAGAGGTTTTGCCCAGAGAGCAAAGGAATTGAGGAAAGCATTATTGAGGATGCGTTCCTTGAAGCCTACAAGCTTCTTTGTGGAAACGATAAAGCGCTTATTGATGAATTCCTAACACTGACCGAAGAGACGCTTACTGAAGAAAATGTGGAAAAAACCATCAAAAGAATTGAAAAGGAATTGTTTACCACTGATCACAAGAAGAGCAAACTCATTGATTTACGGCTTGAAGGAACAATCGACGAGGAGTCTTTCTCCAGGAAGTTATTTGAAATTGACAGTAATCTCGACGCCCTGAATTCAACACTAAACGATTTATCCGCAACCAAAGACCAACAGGACGACCTTCGATCACGGATACAGAGTTTTAGGTCAACGCTTGAAAACCAGGCAATCTTGGAGAAATTCGACCGATTCGTGTTTGAGAGCATAGTCGAAAAAGCGATTATTGGAGGATATGGCGAAGGTGGAAAACCAGACCCTGGTTTAATCACATTCGTTTTCAAAACCGGATTTAAGGAAAAGTTACACAAAAGTAAATTCGAAGTTTTGAGAAGAGAATTTGATTCAGATGGCAATCAAATCGTTCCGTGTACTTTTTCCCAAAACGAGGACGTTTCTATGTCTTCCTTTAGTAACTCAAACACATGTGGAGACGGTAGCATTTTTACATAAATAGACATTCTTTAAATAACAAGATCGCGAATCTGGAAAAGGAGAATCATGCCACCGGTTTTTCGTAATTATACAAATATTGCCGGGATCACAGATGATTATTTCAAAGTCAGAGCTTTCATTCTAAAGCTGGGATATTCGGAATTCAGCTACGCCCGGTGGGATTGGATGGCAACCCATAGTTACCTGGATAAGACCGCGATTGGTAAGATCGGGATATGGGAAGAAAATGGCGAAATCGTGGGCATCGCCACGTTCGACACCGTTCCAGGGACCGCGTTTTGCCTCACAAAACCGAATTATCGGGGTTTAAAAGAACAAATGCTGAAATATGCTGAGGAATATTTATCTACTCCTGACAGTTTTGAAATCGTAATTCCCGACAATGATCCCATTTTTCAGGACATCGCTGCCCGCTTAGGTTATGTCGCTTCACAACGCAAGGAACCGGATTCGGTCTTCTACATCGATAGAACCTCCTTGGACTATAAACTGCCGGAAGGATTCTTTATCACCACTTTAAATGAAAGCTTCGATTTGTCACAATACCGCCGCGTATTGTGGAGAGGTTTCAACCACGAATTAAGGGGGGAAGGTATGTTCGCTTTCTCACTGGAAGACGAACTGAGCGCAAAAGAGGAAATGCTTCGCCCAAATGTCGATCTGGACCTGAAGGTCGCTGTGGTTTCGCCAGAAGGCAATTTCGTTTCGTATTGCGGCATGTGGTATGACCCCGAGGGTGGATTTGCATTGGTAGAACCGGTCGCAACCGATCCGGACTACCGGCAATTGGGTTCGGGGAAAGCAGCTGTTCTTGAAGGCATTCGCCGGGTCGGATTGCTTGGAGCCAAATTGGCTTTTGTTGGTTCTTCCCAGCAGTTTTACTACAGCATCGGCTTTCGCCCCTTCGCGACCTCGACCAACTGGAAAAAGAAAGGGTGAATGAATGTACGAGCGTCTGACAAAACATTGCCCCAAACTTCAGGAGGGGAGTTTTGGCGAATGGGTTATCGACACACAAAATGTTATGACAGCCCGACCTCCCAGGCAGATGCCATGTGAATTGTAGTTTAATAAAGGACGGGGAACGATCCATGGTAGAAGCTGAAGGGTATATTGAACTTCCAAATCAAGTAAAGATTTCATACTTTGAGCAGGGTACTGCTGCAGGAATCCCGATTATTCTGCTGCATGGATTAGCTGACTCCTGGCATATCTTTGAACCACTCATTCGTTACCTACCCAAATCATTGCATATTTATGCCTTGACCCAAAGAGGTCATGGGAATTCAAGCCGCCCGGAATCAGGCTACGCCACCAGGGATTTCGAAGAAGATCTTTTGATGTTCATGGATGCCCTGAATATCGAAAAGGCCGTCATTCTGGGAGCGTCCAGTGGAGGCTTTCCAGCCAGAATCTTTACCATTGATCATCCGGATAGGACTCTAGCCCTTGTTTTGCTTGGTTCTCCAGCAACCCTTCAGGGAATTCCTGCTGTTCAGGAGATTTGGGACTCAGCTATATCGAAATTGACAGACCCGCTTGACAGGCAATTCGTGGAAGACTTTGCTTTGGGTACTCTATCTAAGCCCATTCCCCAAGAGTTCCTGGAGATGATCATCCAGGAAAATCTGAAGGTTCCAGCAAAAGTATGGCGGGAAACTACTGAGCACATGCTACAGGAGCAATTCCCGGGCGAGCTCAACAAAATCAATACCCCTACCCTGATTATTTGGGGAGATCAGGATAAACTTCTATCTAGAGAAAGTCAGGAGGAGTTGGCAAGAGTGATACCTGGCTCTAAGCTTGTCGTGCATCAAAATGTTGGGCACTTGCTGTATTGTGAAGACCCTGAAGGTGTCGCGTCAGATATTGCCGTTTTCATCGATGATAATCTAAGTAAAAAAAGGAAAGTGGCTGCGGAAAAAGGGCCAGAATAAATGGCTCTCAAAGTCACTTGGAGAAAAAGAAAATGAACATTTCACCATACAGAAAAATTGTTGAAACGATCGGAAGTAAACCAAGTGCGTACGCGACAACCGGCATTCCATTTTGGGATGATGAACATATCTCTAAATCAATGTTGGCGCTGCATTTAGACCCTGATGTCGATAGCGCCTCCAGGACGCATGGGTTCATGGATCGCTCGGTGGACTGGATTGTTTCTTTGCTTGGGAGAAGAGATGGAAAAATTTTAGATTTCGGTTGTGGTCCGGGAATGTATGCCAAGCGTTTTGCTGACAAGGGGTTAGGCATCACAGGGATCGATTTCTCGCGACGCTCGATTGCTTACGCGAGTGAGCATTTTGGAGACGAAAAGAACGAATTCATCTATCAAGACTATCTAACAATTGACTTTGAAGAAGAATTCGATTTAGCTACCCTCATCTACTGTGACTTTGGTGTACTTTCGCCTGAAAATCGGATAGCATTGACTCGAGTATGTGAGGTAAGTATCTGGTATAACTGCCATTTCAGAGAGGACAGTCATGAAGAAGAATGCACTTTTGTTAGTAGCCATTTCCATATCAATTTTGCTGACAGGTTGCGGGAAAAATGAGTTTGTAGTTAACCATGAAAAGGCAATCGGCATTATTGTTATTAATGATCGACAAATAATAGAACAGAATGGCAAAAATTATGCCAAGTTTGCAAATCACCAATACTCGTTTGATTTGGATGCATCTGCTGTGTACTTTTTTAATTATGATTCTGAAACTTCCTATGCGGGCGACCAGAATGTGATAGGCATCACATTCGGAGCTGATGTCGACAGCAAGACCATCGGAGCAGAAGCGATGGTTGCCTACATTGATGACGAAACAAGTGAAAATTCTGTAACGGCTTATTACCTCTACTATGACGGAGACGGCGTCTATTTCGAACCTGATAAACCATTATCTACTGCTGCAGTTAAGGGGACTACTGTAATTGAAGGTAACGATTTTAAATCTAAGATTACGATATACATTGCCGTGCCAACTGATTTTTTTGTCATTACCTGCTATGACGAAAAAGGCGAGTTACAGTCTGAAAAGTTAAGACCAGTAGAATTCTTGGATTATTCAAATTATCCGCTTCCAAATGGTACGGATAGTGTGAAAATTGCATCCTTTGACGCTGCTGGAGAATTAATTGAACGTGTAACATACCATAAAGGAGACGCGGATTATGTTGTTGCCTATGATATAGGCGGACAAATTATGGGAGTAAAAACTCTGTATCTTATTTGGCCGGAATAATGTGAAAACCTATTATCAACAGAATGTCCACGTCGAGTCTGTCATTGTTCTAAAAAAGACTTTGGATGCAATAAAGATAAAGGTAATCTAAAGGGAATATTAATTTGAAGTACAACCAGGTACCAGAAGAAGCAATTCAAGCACTGAACCTCATAAAGGAGTTGCTGGAGTGTCAATTGGTCGGGGTGTATCTGTATGGTTCCGCGGTCATGGGTGGCTTGCGCGCCGATAGCGATGTGGACATTTTAGCCCTAACAAACTGCAGTTTGTCAGAAAGCTCGAGGACCGAGCTCACGAAACAGCTAATGGAAATTTCCGGAAAACCAGGAGGGTCCACAGGTATCAGACCACTTGAGGTTACGGTTGTCAATCAAAAAAATGTCCTTCCCTGGCATTTCCCTCCCAAGTACGAGTTTATGTATGGTGAGTGGCTGAGAGAGCAATTCGAGAAGGGAGAAATCCCCGGCGCAACAGATGACCCGGATTTGGCCCTACTCCTGGCTCAAGCCGAGATGAACAGCATCACGCTATCCGGACCCGAGGTGGAAGAAGTACTGGAACCCATACCATGGGAAGACATTCAAAGAGCAATGAAAGATTCCTTGCCTGGCTTGATTGCAAGCCTCAAAGGCGATGAACGCAACGTCATCTTGACCTTAGCCAGGATGTGGATTACTACCTCCACGCGTGAGTTCACCTCAAAAGATCAGGCAGCAGAGTGGGCAATCCCTCAACTTCCTGAAGAGCAAGCTGCTTTGCTCGATCTCGCGAGGAAAGCATATTTGGGAGAGGTTAAGGACAAGTGGGAAGGAATGGAAACCGAGTTAGCATTACTCGTTGAAAGCCTGAGAGGAGCTATTGAGACACTGTTACAAGTCAAAGCGTCATAGTTACAATTTCGAACCCGCAATAGACTAAATGGAGAAAAAATGTACAGCGATGAATGGATAGAACTAGGATATACCAGCAGTGAGCAAATGGAGGTGTCTGATATCGTTTTTTATCGCATCTGGACCGATAATTCAGGTGCTGAGATCGGCGCGACTGTGGACTTTGAGATCGATAACGACTTTCACTACGTCATGCCAATCTCAGAGTGGCAGCGGTTTAAGGAGAACATCCTGCGAGTGAGCAGGTCAGAAGAGGTAACAGATGCCTTTCGCGAATATTTGGTTAGGAACAAAGGATTGTTTGATTTTGAACGCGATTTGAGGATATGCGGGATAGGCTTCCAAAAGATATTCTTCTAACTCATAGACTTATGATCAATTATTTGTGGCAGCACCATAAATCAGTTGATCTTCAAAGAATACTTTGGACTGTATTTAAGAATAATGCAGGAGCAATTTAGCCCAGGGTTAACAATCTACCCATTAAGACATGTAAGCCTTAAGGCTGTTTAGTAATAAGGTTAAAGGGAAACAACATGAGCATTAGCGTGAATGTTTATTATTCCGGTAAAGATGGAAGTGCCGGGAAGTTTGCCGAGGAAATGGAAAGCCTTGGGATCGCTGAGCAGATTCGCCGCAAGCAAGGCAACCTGAAGTATGCATACTTCCTGCCGATGAACGATCCGGAGACGGTGTTACTGATAGATTGCTGGCAGAGCCAGTCTGACCTTGATGAGCATCATTCCTCTCCTGTCATGGAAAAAATACTGGATCTTCGTGAAAAGTACGATTTGCACATGAAAGTAGAAAGATACTCATCAGACAATGCAGGAATTCCTGATTCCGACCATCAGTTCATACGAAAATAGCCAATTCACGTCTCACGATACTCGAGAACCACAAAAGAAGCGGACTTGGCGGCCATAGGTACTACCCAGACGCCGGGTAGGTAGTACAATTCCAAACAGATGACGAAGTAATAGTTCTATTTGGAATTCCCCTAAAAGAGCAAACACATGACAAAAGCGGTGATCTTTGATTTAGACGGATTGTTGGTTGATACCGAGTTGATTTCATTCAGGATCTACAAGGAAATCCTGGCTGAAATTGGCCGCGAATTTTCTTTGGAAGACTATGCGCAAAAGTTTAGCGGGAAAACAATCGCACTGAATGTTAAGTACTTAATTGATACTTACCACATACCTTGGACCCCTGAATTCGGTTTTAGCCAGATAGTCGAGATTGAGAATGGGTTCATTGCCCAGGGTGTGGACTTAAAACCTGGCGCCAGGGAACTACTCTCATTCCTGAAAACGAATAATTACAAGATCGCCATGGCTTCTTCAAGTATTGAAGAAAGAGCGCTCAACATCTTGCGACAACACAATCTTGTCGATAGCTTCGATGAGATGGTTTTTGGTTATGAAGTAAAACGAGGAAAACCAGCCCCGGATATTTTTCTGCGAGCATGTGAAAAGCTTTCTGAGAAGCCAGAAGATTGCTTGGTATTGGAAGACAGTGAGGCGGGAATTCAAGCTGCTTTTTCAGCAAATATCCCAGTCATCTGCGTCCCCGACATGAAAGTACCGAACCAGCCCTATCTGGAGATGACCAGCGCGACATTGTCTTCTTTGGATCAAGTCATCACTTACTTAACAAACTGATCAGAAACCTGGCTAAGGTGAATAGTTAGTTATACTCAACATAAGACAGGGATTATTAGATGAAATTTATCGGGAGATGTATAATGCTTTCAACTCATTCTGCATCCCACCTAGACACTTCTGGAGGCAACCATGGAACCTTTCTCCCGCATGCCGCGTTATGATGTCCGCAATGATGGCGCTGGACCGTATGCTGTTTTCTATTGTGACGCCTGCGAACGCGAGTTCCGCAGCCAGCCCGATTTTGTAGGGACTGCCACCAAGGATTTTGGTAAGCAAGCCCTGGGCAACCTGCTGCGTAAGGTGCCCCTGGTGGGCAGCGCGGCAGCAGAGAATGTGCTGGGTGAAGACCCACGCTACAGCATGAAGCTCAACCCGCAGCAGCTTGAAAAAGCCTGGGGGCAGGTGCAGGTCAACTTCCGCGAGTGCCCCACCTGTGGGCGGGTGGTGTGTCTTTCCGATTTTGACAGCCAGAGCGGCTTTTGCCAGGAAGATAGCCCGCGTTCCGAAGAAATCGCCGAAGCGCGCGGTGCACAGGCAGGTTCAGCAATCAAGGGCTTTGCCGACGCCTTCGGGTTGACAGGTGTACTCAAAACTGCCGAAAGCTCGATCCGCCAGGCCCAGAACAGCACAGCAAAATGCCCCAATTGCGGAGTGATGGCAGCGGCTGGCACAAAGTTTTGTCCCGAGTGTGGGACGGTCATGGCACAGCCGATAGCAGATAAATGCCCCAGCTGCGGCGCCGATGCACATGGTGCCAAATTCTGCCCCGAGTGCGGGACGAAGATTGAGCGTGGCCCGGTGGTCTGTCCCAAATGCGGGACGGAAGTAAAAGGCGCTAAATTCTGCCCGGAGTGCGGCACTAAAATTTAGCAGTACCCTCAAACAGGTGGCAGGCAGCAAACCGGATACGGATCGTTCTGTGTCAATATATTTGTGTGTGCCCTCCACCGCACATCCACAAAGCTATCTAAGCATTGCCCTATCGAAACACTCGCGTTTCAGTTCTTTTGACTTAAAGGAATAACAAAGACACTTACGAGGACGCTTTCTCCTCTATCATTGCAGCAAGAAGCGGGATAATCTCGACCGCATCTCCAACGACACCCAAATCAGCAGTCTTAAAAATTGCAGCTTCGGGGTCTTTGTTGATCGCGATGACCGTCTTGGATGAGCTCATTCCAACCACATGTTGGATTGCGCCGCTGATGCCCGCCGCAATGTACAATTCCGGGCCAACCGTCGTGCCAGACTGCCCCACCTGGCGGGTGTGCGGGATCCAACCCTGCTCCACGATGGCGCGCGAGCCAGCCATCACGCCTCCCAATTTTTGCGCCAGCTCCTGCAGGAGTTCTAGGTTCGCAGCCTTCTGGCAACCCCTGCCGCCCGCGACGATCACGCGCGCGTCTTCGATGCTTACACCGCTTTCCTTGTCCAGGTAGCGCCTTTCCACCACCCGGGTGCGAATTGCGGCACGGTTGAGCGTGACCGGGAAAATTTCCTCCACTATCGATGAGCCGATATATTTGCCAGGAACAGGGAAAACATTTGGACGGACTGTAGAAGTTTGTGGACGGTTGAAGGGCGTGATAATGGATGCCATGATATTCCCGCCAAATGCCGGGCGGGTCTGAACCAGCTGCCCGTCGGCGTTGATCTCAAGCCCGGTACAGTCCGCCGTCAACCCCAGGTGAAGACGGGCTGCCACCCGCGGCGCAAAGTCCCGTCCGTGGGGTGTGGCTCCATAGAGGACCACCGCCGGCTTTTTGCTGGTGATCACGGCGCACATGACGTTGGTGAAACCATCCGTGGAGTACGTATCCAACAACTCATGCCGGCAGACAATCACCTTGTCCGCGCCATTCTCTCCGTAAACCTCAGTATCCACCTCACCAGGACCCGCCAATACGACGGCAACCAGTTCCTCCCCGAGCTTATCAGCCAATTCCCGGCCTTTTCCCAGTAATTCCAGCACGACTTTTCGCGGCTTGCGGGGCGAGGTTTCTTCATCCTGTTCAGCCCAGACGAATACGCCCTTGTAGCGCGCTAATTCTTCCGGGGAGGCCTTTTTTCGTTCAATGCTCAGGGCATCGAAGCGGCAGACATTCACACAAGCACCGCATAGGGTGCAAAGCTCATTAACATGCAGAGAACCTCCCACAAGGCTCAATGCCCCGAAAGGACAATTCCGAATACACACCTTGCAGCGGGTACATTTTTCGTGGTCAATGTTCAACATAATCGCTTGCGTCCATTCCTATCAGTAGTCTGTTTGCTCGTTCCCATTGCGATCACTCAACAAACCGTTTTTCTTTCAAAAACCCAAATATTTCCTTCGCGGCGTCCGCTGCTTCCAGGTTTTGCAGCAGCAGGTTCGACTTCTTCGCTGGCGGTGGGAAAACCTTCACGACCTGCGTGTACGAGCCTTGCAAGCCCAACTGTTCTTCTGGCAGGTGCAGATCATTTGCGCTCACGACCCTGATTCGTTTATTCCGGGCATTGATGACATCCTTAAACGACGGCGCGCGCCTTACGACCTCACCCTTGCTGCAGGTAACCAAAGCTGGCAAACTGGCTTCTATAACCTCGTAGCCTTTTTCAACTTCCTGCGTTACTCTCACTTGCCTTCGGGTACTCGTGAGTGCAACTTCCACTCCGTAGGTGATCTGCGGCAAACCGAGTATCTCAGCGATTTCCGGACCAACCTGGGCGGTGTCACCATCGATAGCCTGCTTGCCCACCAGCACCAGTTCGTAATCTGGAACCACAGTCCTGATCGCTTCTGCCAGGGTGAGTGAGGTAGCCCAGGTATCTGCCCCGGCAAATTTACGGTCCGTGATCAAGATGCCCTCATCCGCGCCTAACTCGAGGCTCCTGATCAGGACGTCTTTTGCCTGCGGAGGACCCATTGTGACTACCGTAATCGAGACATCGGGCACGGAATTCTTAATCCGAACTGCGTGATCGAGCGCATACTCGCAGAATGGGTTCAAAATGGACTTCACACCCTCGCGGATCAGAGTGCCGGTTTTCGGGTCCACCTGGACGTTGGTAACTTCGGGGACTTGCTTTACACACACAACGATCTTCATGCGGTCACCTCGACAGAAAAAATGTCGTTGGGATTCAACAAACCTTGTGGATCCAGGGCTTTTTTGACGCGCTGCATCTGACCAATTTGCTCCGATGTGAACATGTATTTCAGAAATTTAGCTTTGATCTTCCCGATACCGTGCTCCGCCGAGACCGAACCGCCCAGTTCAACAGCCCTTTGCGCGAATATTTCATAAAGCTGCATCCCTTTTTCCAGTTCCTCCAGGTTCCGGGGCAGGATATTGACGTGGATGTGATTGTTGCCGATGTGCCCAAAGGCGCACCACTCCAGCTGCAGTTCTTCGCAGCGCGATCGATACAAATCCCACATCTCGCGCATGTGTCCGTCGGGAACTGCCATGTCCGTGCCCAGTTTGTGAATGCCGGGATATTGCTTCTTTCTTTCAGCAATGATCCCATTAATTGTCTCCGGGACCATGTGCCGGAAGACCTTAAAACGATCCAATTCGCGGCTTTCGTAACCCGCCCACGATCGCTCAAGGCTGCCACCGCAGCTATTGATCACAGCTTCGAGGATGGAGAAGTCAAGATCTTCCTGGTGAGGGTCAAAACTCATCTCGATAAACAAGGCAGCCTGCGCGTCTTCCGGGATCGGTGGCATTCCAACCGTGGAGGGTTCTTCGCGCTGCAAGCGCCGGAGCAAATCCAGGGCATTGCCTGAGTAAAACTCGAGAAAGTCCAATTGAATGCGTCCTTCAGACCGCAACGCGTCTGCCAAAGTGACCGCCTGTTCGTCAGAATCCATAAACTGGATGATCGAGACTTTGTCTTCGCGCCGGAGTAGCGCAACATCAACGCTGGTAACAATTCCCAACACGCCTTCCGAGCCAATGAACAGGTCAATCAGGTCCATCTGCGGGGCAGCGTAAAAACCAGTGGTGCTTTTCGTGCGAGGTTGCGGGTAATCCGGAACAGTGATAGGAGTGGCACCGCCCTTGGAATTATAGACAATGAATTGTCCTCCCGGTGAAGAAAAGTATTTCCCCCTGGGAATATCCAGGTATTCCCCATTTGCTAAAAACACGCGCATCCCCCGAACCCACGCGCGCGTTGGACCAAAGCGATAGGTTCTCGCGCCGGATGCGTTCGTGACCACGGAACCGCCCAAAGAGGCGCTCATTTCAGTCGGGTCAGGAGGGTAAAAGTATTGGTCAGGATCCTCCCTGAATTCGGAGTAGTGCCTGCGAATCGCTTCATCCGAACTTTGTTCAAGCGTGGGTATCTGTTTGACCCTCAACATGCTGTCGAGGTTCTTGAGACTGACGCTTGTCTGCGCTTTAATTCTCCACTCGCCAGATGTTTCGTCCCGGTAGACATCGAGGATTTTATCCAGATACTCGAGTGAGATCAGGGCTCCCTCCTGCGGGACGCAACCCCCAACCAGACCAGTGCGGGCACCAGCAACAGTAAAAGGAACTTTTTGCTGGTTCAGAAACTTCACTACCGCGGCAAGTTCAACCTCAGTCTTCGGGAAGAACAGGTAGTCGAATGGCTTGGCAGATAATTTGGATTCATCACTGAGATATGCAGAATACTCGGCCTGGATGGTCTCAAATCCCTCAATGTGTTTCACTTGAGAGATGTCCACCTCAGGCGCGGTTTTCGAATAGATCTCGTGCATAGCTGTTTGCTCCTTTTCAGGCGTTGGTTTCTACAAGTGTGTTCCGGGGTTATAACCAAGTCCCGGATCGGAAAGAATCCCACGCAAGTGGGCGATGTTTTCACGAGCGGCTGTGAGAGGATCTGGCAGGGGCATAAATTCCCCCGAAACAAACCCTTTGTAACCGGTCGAATGTAGTCTTGTAAGAATATCGGAGAAATCCAAATGCCCCGCCCCAGGATACCAGCGGTTCGAGTCGGCAACATGGAATTGGAAGATCCAGTCACCGCAAGTGCTGATGCTTTCGAGGATGTCCGGTTCTTCGATATTCATGTGGAAAGTGTCCAGCAGCAGCCCAAAGTTTTCCGCGCCAACCCGGTCAATCAGAGCCATGCCTTCTGCTACAGAATTAACCAGAGTCGTTTCGTAGCGGTTGATGGGTTCCAGCGCGAGCCTGACGCCAAGGGGTTTGGCAGCCTGACTGCATTCCTGCAGGGCTTCGCAAACCCAAGCCATGCCTTGTTGCTGCGTAACGCCGGGTTTGATAATTCCTCGTAGTAATCCAATAATAATTACGGCATTAAAACGCGCGGCAACCGGCACATGCGCCTTTACGCGCTCAATTGCAGCCCTGCGAACCGACTCATCGGGATCCGTGAAAGAGAGTCTCTCCTCATTCCACGCCTGACCGGTGCCAATCGCCGGAACGCGCAAGCCATGTTCCCGAGTGAGAGCCTCCAGCGCATCCACATCCACCAATTTTGGGTCACGGATGGCGAGTTCAACCCCGTCGTATCCCAATGCGGCAATGTCGGCGATATTTTTTGCCAGGGAGCCGGAAAAAGAAGCCGCCTGAAACTGGGTTTGTTGGGTGGAAAGCACTACTGATAATTTCATCAAATCACTCCAGTTCGGAGGTCAGCTGGTGAGACCAGCTGACCTCCATTGTGTGAATTTATGCTACGTAGGTAATCTTGCACTCAGACCGGTCGGTCTGGAGGCGGATAATATTCTCAGGAACCTCGTGGAGGGTGACCTTCTTGGTGCTGATCGTGGTCATGTCCATTCCAGTGGCCATGCATTCGATCACCCGCGGGAAGGTGCCATGCCCGGAGTGACCCTGGGCGCCGATGATTTGAGCCCGGCGAACCTGCAGCACCTCACCAGCCACTGGCATCTTTGCTTCTGCCCGGGCGGTGACGACGATGCGGCTGTTCAATGTTCGGCCTTCCCAAACCACACGCTCAATTCCAGGATAGACCACCTCAGGTAAACCGGTTGCTTCCATAAACAGGTCAGCTCCCATTCCACCCGTGATCTCCAAAACACGATCCGCGAAATCTTCCTTCAGCGGGTTCACATGATAGTCCGCGCCTAATTTCAGAGCCATTTGCGCCCTGTCTTCCTGGGTTTCGGAGATGATCACCTGGGATGCGCCGGCACGTTTGAGGATGGCGCAGGCTGCCAGACCAACTGGTCCACCGCCCAAAACCACCACACGGTCTCCAGGTCGGATGCCGCCACCGCGTTCGATCACCGCGTTGTAGGCCACACAGGTCGGTTCCACCAAGCTGCCTGCCACAAACAGGTCTTTGTCGGCGTAATTCTTGCGCAGCGGTTCCAGGCTCCAGATAGTCCGTGAAGGCACCACGATGTACTTGGTGAACGCGCCATTGACGTTGAAACCAATCTCATCCAAACGCTCGCAATGATTGGGCCATCCGTCCGCGCAGGGCTTGCACTGGGCGCACCACAGCATTTCTTCAGTTGTCACTGCTTCCCCGCCCTTGAAGGGCTTGTTTGTGCGCTTGTCGAACGCCTTCTTGCCAGCGTCAACCACCACACCGGAGAGCTCGTGCCCTAAAATGCTGGGGAAACCGGTCAAACCTGGATAAAAGATGTAACCATCTTTGTCAGCCTGGGCCATATGCACATCCGAACCGCAGATGCCGCAAGCCTTGACTTCGATCAGTACTTCGTCATCACCAGGAGTCGGGATGTCAAATTCCCGGATCTCAAGGCGGGGATTGCGCCAAACCTGACTTCCCAAATAGGTCTGACGACCTTCAATATCTTTCGCGCCGAGTTTAAAACCGGGTTTGGGGTCCCAATCCGCGACGAGGGTAACGCCTTCCATTTTTCCGTTCATGTTTTTTCTCCTTTTCGAATTACCAAAAAATTAAACTTCCGTTCCCTGTCCAATGCGGGGGATTCCATAAACAGGCTTCCATCCTTCGCTCAAAGGCTCGCGCAGGTAGGGTTCCATGTCTTTTTCTGTACGCAGTGTCACTTCTTCCACGGGCGGCACTTTGCCGGCTGGGAAAGCCTCAAGCACATCATCATGCCAGAGAGTGAGGTATTTCAGGATGGCAGCCATGGGGCGTTTGCCCTTGTGGGCAGTGCCTGACTTCGCCTTACCAACCACGCCCTCAGGAGTGGCGGCGATTTCGATTGCGAAGTGACCTTCGCCTTCAGACCAGCGGCTCGGGCGTCCAAATGGATCCACAGATTTGTCATAGTGACCTTCAGGCAGGTAGCTCTTGCCTTCGGTATCCACGGCGTAGTTCATGTCCACCATTTCAGGATGCAGCAGCAAACTGAGGGAGGTTTCGGACTCATCGGCATGCACGAAGTTGGTGCTCATTTCTCCACCGCGATTTGTTGGGCGGAAGAATTCGCGTACGCCACGGTGCCAGTCAATCACCCTAAAAATACCTGGAAGTTGATAACGCTTCTGGAATTCTTGTACAGCCGATTCAAGCATCCAAAGCTGCCCATGATTGTTGACGATCAGCTGCTTGCGGAAACCATCGTTCCACAAACCCAGCATGACATCGATCATCATTTCGCGCACAACGTGTTCGCGAACGATGACCGTACCGGGCATGCCCAGGTGGTGATAGGGATGACCACCGTAGTTCAACGGAGGAAGAGCAAGATTTACAGGCGCGCCGCGCTTGGCGGTAAAGCGCCGTACACCTTCGCAGATCGCGCTGACGTAGAGCGTGTCTGCCGCGCTTGGCAGGTGTTGACCGTGCAATTCAGTGCAGCCGACGGGGATGAACACGATGTCGTTCTTCTTACGGTTTTCTTCCACCTGCCAGCGGGTGGTAGTCTGAATGTAAGAGCCAGGCTTTCCCCATTCCACCGGTGAAGGAACACCGTAATCTGCCAAAATGGCATCAATCTCCTCGTCGCTGGCTTCCCAAACTTCTTTCTTCAGCCGCCCGACGGCATTATCCTCAAAAAACAGATCTGGTTGGTTGGAGGCCAGATAACCTTCAGGTACTAATTTTTCTGACATTTCATGCTCCTCGTGTAATAAACAATATGATTAATTTCATCCGGTGATCTCGCTGATTTTCACCGGGCGATTTTCGTGGAAGGATTTCCATGCCGCGTAGCCGATCACTACCGCTTTGCGACCGTCTTCCCCAGTCACCAAGGTAGGCAAATCATCCCGCACGGATACCAGGAACTGGCGAACTTCATCAACATAACAGGGCGCGTAACGTTGGATGAAGAAATTGGGCACGCGCGAACTCTGGAAGCCCTCGCGGTTGCCTTTCAGCACCATGTTCTCTTTCTCATTTTCCGCCATGGCGGTTCCCTCCAGGCAAAAAACTTCCAGGCGTTGGTCGTATCCATAAACCGATTGGCGGCTGTTATCTATCGAACCGATGGTGCCGTCTTTAAACCTCAACGTGATAAGCGCGGTGTCCAAATCTCCGAATTCTTCCAGCTCGCTGTCGATCAGAACTGAACCGGTGGCGTAGACCTCCGTGATCTCACCGATTTGGAACTGAGCCATGTCAAAGTCGTGGATGGTCATATCAAGAAACAGCCCACCAGAAACCCGTAGAAACTCCTTGGAGGGCAATTCAGGATCACGGTTGGTGATCTTGAGCATGCAGGTTCTTCCCAGTTCGCCTGAACGGACGATTTCCTTTACCCGCTGAAAGTTTTTGTCAAAGCGGCGGTTGAAACCTACTTGCAGTTTGACTCCTGCAAGCTCGACAGCCTCGAGCGCTTCATCTATGCGTGCTAAATCCAGGGCGATTGGCTTCTCGCAAAAGATGTGTTTTCCCGCCTTGGCGCAATCCTTGATCACTTCCGCATGTGTGCTGGTGGTGGTGGCGATCAAGACAGCTTCGATGGTTTCATCCGCAAGCAATTCGTGATAATCCTGCACCACCCTGGTGATCCCCCATCGGTCCGCGACTGCCTGCGCGACATCCAGGCGAATGTCACACACAGCAACGAGATTGGCTTCTGGCACCTTGTTGACGATATTCGCCACGTGCACACTGCCCATTCGCCCGGTTCCGATTACTGCAAAGTTGATTTTTCGGTTCATTGTTTTCCTTCATCTCCCCTCCATGTTGGAAGGGGAGAGAATAATTGCTCCAGGTGTTTATGGGCGCATGACGATCTTCATCGCGCTCTTAGGTCCATGTGTAAGGGTCGGCACGTCAAGACCGAGCATCTTGAAGGCATCCACGCCGTCTTCCAGGTTGATGACCTTGGTGAAGAAATTGTCCATGTCTAGGCGGTTCTCACGGAAGATGCGCACGGAGGGAACCATGGTATTCTGACCAAGGTAAAGCCCGAGAATCTTGGTAGCCCAACGGGTGATCTCGTTCGGAACCACGGTGGTCGTGATGCTGGAGTCCATGCCGAAGGGCAGAACTTTTCCGCCAGGGGTGACGCACTTCAGAGCGGTTGCCAGGTCGTTACCGGTGGCTTCAATCACGATATCGGCTTTACGGCCGTAGGTGAACTCCGTAATCTTTTCGACCACATCGACTTCCTGTGGGTCCCAGACCGTCAGACCGCAGCGCTTTGCGAGTTCGCGGCGGAAAGGATCGATTTCGGTAACAGCCACTTTGGCAGCAATGTTCTTGGCGAACTGCGAGAATAGGTAGCCGATTGGACCAAAGCCAATCACCATCACGTAGTCGTAAGGCAGCATTTGCAGTGTGTTCATGCCGTTGACGACGGTTGCCAGGGTTTCGACCTGGGTTCCAAGCACGTCGTCAATTTCGTCCGGCAGCACAAAGCACTGCTTTTCAGGGACCAGGCAGTATTCGGCGTAGCCACCGTCGCGCATCACTCCCAGCGCGCTGGTTTTGATGTCCACGCACTGGCTGGTGAGACCCATGCGGCAGAAGTCGCAGAAACCGCAGCGAATGTTGTTATCCACCGCAACCCGGTCGCCCAGTTTCACATGATGCACATGGGTTCCAACTTCCACAACTTCACCACAAAATTCATGACCAAGAATGGTGTTGGGCTTGAAATGATGCTTGCCCTCCACAATTTTGACGTCACTTCCGCAAATACCGACTGCTGAAATTTTTATTACGACATCATCCGGATCCTTCACGTGCGGGATCGGTACCTGCTCCAAAACCAGATCTCCAACACCTTTAAAGACAAGCGCTTTCATAGTTTCCATTTTCTTTAATCTCCTTGTTTTCTATTATTGCACACGTGTGCATTCGTTAATAAATAAAAGTCAGTCACACTTCAGGATCCTCTAACGTTGAATGCGTGCTGAACCTCCTTTGGCAAAAGCCCTCACCTGCTCCAGGGTCGCCATGGTGGTATCGCCGGGGAAAGTCGTCAGTAATGCCCCATGTGCCCAACCAAGATTGACGGCTTCCTGTTCCGATTGACCGGAAAGCAGCCCATAGAACAACCCGGAAGCAAACCCATCGCCCCCACCCACCCGGTCAAACACATCCAACTCGCATGTGGGTGCCACATAAGTCCTACCATTGATCCACGCAACCGCACCCCAGGAGTGGCGGTTGGTTGAGTGCACCTCGCGCAGCGTGGTGGCAACAACCTTGACATTGGGATACATCCGCACAACCTCATCGATCATTCCGATGAACGCGCCCGGATCCAGCTTGGAAGCTCCTGCAACCTGGGGTCCATGAACTCCCAAACCAAGTTGCATATCCTCTTCATTGCCCACCAAAACGTCCACATTCTCCATAATTTTGCGCAAAACGGCTTGCGCGGCTTCCTGCCCGCCCCAGATGTTCCAGAGCTTTGCGCGATAGTTCAGGTCAAAGGAAACCACAGCCCCCGCAGCTTTGGCAGCACGCATACCTTCAATGATCACTTCACCAGTCGTTTCAGACAGCGCCGCGAAGATCCCCCCGCTATGAAACCAGCGTACACCTCCGCCAAAGATTGCCTGCCAGTCAAAATCACCTGGCTTCAACTCGGCGGCAGCCTCGTGACTGCGGTTATAGAAAACCACCGGCGGGCGAACGCCGTAGCCGCGGTCGCTGTAAACGGTCGCCATGTTGGGTCCGTTTACGCCGTTGTGCTTGAAGTGGCGATAGAACGGCTTAACGCCCATCGCCCGCACACGTTCGGCAATCAGGTCGCCAATGGGATAGTCCACCATGGCAGTCGCAATGCCAGTCCGCAAGCCAAAGCAGTCCGCCAGGTTGGCGGCGCAGTTGAACTCACCACCGCTGACGTGGATCTTACACTCCGTCGCTTTGTGGAAAGGCACAACCCCTGGATCCAGCCGGTGGACTAATGCTCCCAGCGATACGAAGTCCATTGCTCTACTTTCAGGAATGTTCAAACCATAGTTTCCAGTCATGCAATCTCGCCTCTCTACACCCATTGGGTGTGAAAAACACCGTCTTTGTCAATGCGCCGATAGGTATGCGCCCCAAAGTAATCACGCTGCGCCTGGATCAGGTTGGCAGGCAAGTGTTCACTGCGATACGCGTCAAAGTAAGAAAGCGCGCCACTCATTGCGGGCACTGGTATTCCCAGCCCGACAGCGATCTGGACAACCTTGCGCCAGTCATCCAGCCTTTCCAATATGGCGCTCTTGAAGACCTCATCCAGCATCAGGTTGACCAGTTGAGGATCGCGTTCGTAGGCAGCCATGATGTCGCCCAGCAAACTCGCCCGGATGATACAGCCTGACCGCCAAATCTTGGCGACATCGCGGATGTTAAGATCGTAGTTGTATTCCAGCGAAGCCATGCGAAGCATCGCCAGCCCCTGCGCGTACGAAGTGACCTTACTTGCGTAAAGCGCGTTCTCAATCGCGTTGATCAGTTCTGCCGCGTCGCCTTCATACTTCTGTTCCGGCGAGGGCAGCTGGGTCGCTGCATAAACGCGTTCTTCCTTGAGGGAGGATATGATGCGTCCTTGCAAGGCAGCGTTGATCGTTGGCACGGGAACGCCGATGTCGAGGGCGTTTTGGCTGGTCCACTTGCCGGTGCCTTTTTGCCCGGCTTGGTCCAGGATCAAGTCCACCAGCGGTAAGCCAGTGTCCGGGTCAATGGTCTTGAAGATGTCGGCTGTGATCTCGATCAGGTAGGACTTAAGCAGTCCCTCGTTCCAGCGGGAGAAGATCGCGTGTAATTCATCCGCGCCCAATCCCAAACCGCGGCTTAGAAGGTCATAGGCTTCAGAGATAAGCTGCATGTCGCCGTATTCAATTCCATTGTGCACCATCTTTACGTAGTGCCCTGCTCCGCCAGGACCCATGTACTCGACACAGGGTTGACCATCCTCCGCCTTGGCAGCAATCGCGTAGAAGATTTCACTCAAAGCTTCCCACGCCGGCCGATTTCCACCTGGCATGATGGCAGGACCCCACTTTGCGCCTTCCTCGCCGCCAGAAACCCCAGCCCCGATGTATTGAAAACCTTCTGCTTCCAAAGCTTTGTTTCTGCGTTCGGTGTCGGTGAAAAACGTGTTACCGCAATCGATCAGGATGTCTCCTGGATCCATCAAAGGTTTGATCTGATCGATGACTTCGTCCACCGCCGCGCCGGCCTGAACCATCAGGATCACCCGACGAGGTTTTTCGAGCGCCGCCATCAGGTCCGGCAGTTTTTCCACGCCGAGCAGAGCCTTACCTTCCCCCTCCTCGCTGATGAAGTCATGCATCCTTTGCGGGTTTCGATTCCAGACAGCAATAGGGAAACCATTTCGTTCAATATTGAGCGCCAGGTTGCGCCCCATCACCCCAAGACCAACAAGTCCGATTTTGTATTGCATCATTTCTCCTTATTTGCTAAAGATCAGTTCACCTTGAGTCGATAAAGCATTTCGCCAGCCCGGGGCACCACCAGGATGCCTTGCTCCTCTTTGCCAACCCAATCCTGCGGATCAAAGCTGGCTGGGTCGAGGTAACCCAAGCCAATCTTTTCACAACGTTCCCTGGGTATGCCAGTGGCAAGGGTGACTTTGATGCGCAGCTGCTCAACGCCGGTTGTTTCGTCATACGTTCCCATTCCCCGCAAGTGGGTGGAGTGGGCTATCACGCCGTGAGGATAGTGCTCAAACCTGCTCCACTGCTTGGTGAAGTAATCGCGGCAGTGATAGCCAATTTCATCCAGGTACTTTCCGTGGGTGTAACTGACCTCGGTGATGTTCGGGGCGTAAATGATGACCTCACCACCGTCGGCGATCACCGGTTCCATTTTGTACATGCCCTTGGCTGCCGTCCAAAGGTCGTCATAAAGCTCAGGCATAATCGAGATGACTTTCTCAAAGGCTTTTTCCACGTACACGATATGCTTCTGCGCAGAGAGTGCCGCGGCTGCTTCCCAAGCTTCCTGGGCTTCTCCAAAGAAGATGCCCGCAAGCCCTTCATGTGTTACAACGAGGCTGAAGCAGTGCACGGGTTTTGGGATGAAAGACGCCGCCCGGTCAATCACTGCCCGGACTGGTGTGTAACCGGAACCGATAATTTCAAAACTAGTGATCAAAGCTCCCAACCAATGGGTGAAGTTGATAATTTCCTGGCCGGCTACGCCCGGGAAAAAGTATTTATTCCCACCCGAAAATCCAACAACCTCATGTGGGAAAACAGGTCCGCAAACAAAAAGGTGATCGTAATCAAGTATCAGCTTGTTCAACCTCACAGGAACCTCTTCCACCAGGCGACCGTCCGAGATGCGTTCGATCTCATCAGAGGGTATCACTCCGATTTGCGTGAAAGTTTCGGGGGTTTTCCAGTTATGGTTGAAAACGTGGCTATCACCAGCTTTTCCATTTTCGACATCGCGCCCAATCAGATGGCTCAGTTGTTCATCGCTCATAGGTTGGTGAGTCCCAAGCGCCACCAAGTAATCCAGCGCGGCTACCCGCCCGGAAAGATGCTTTTCAAACAAATTGAACATCAGCGGCATCGGCATGCTGCGCGTGCCGTCCGGGATCAGGAACAAGACCCTTTTGCCTTCCAACGCCATGCCGGAAAGCGCTTCTCCCACTATGCTCTCAACCGCGTGATCGTCGAGGTATTGATCTAGAAAACCCAAACCGATGGTCATTGCTCTACACTCCACTAAAAGCTGAAAAACCGCCATCCACCGGTACAACCACACCAGTAACGAAGGCCGAAGCAGGCGACACCAACCACAAAACCGTACCCAACAGATCTTCCGGCTTACCAAAACGGTTCATGGGGGTGTGCCCGATGATGGTTTTGCCGCGAGGGGTCAGTTCACCAGTTTGTTGGTCAGTCAGGAGGAAGCGATTTTGCTCGGTAACAAAGAAGCCCGGGGCGATCGCGTTCACGCGAATGTTGGGGGAGTATTCCTGCGCCAGGTGCACCGCCAGCCACTGGGTGAAGTTGCTCACCCCAGCCTTGGCTGCCGAGTAAGCAGGAATGCGTGTGAGCGGTCGGAAGGCATTCATCGAGGAAATGTTCAAAATATTGCCCTGTCCTTGCTTTACCATCGCCTTGCCAAACACCTGGGAGGGCAGAATGGTTCCCAGGAGGTTCAGCTCAAACACCCAACGCAACGCGTCCTGGGGTAAATCAAAAAAGGGCAACTCAGCGCTGGTGGTTGCCTGCGCTTTATTTCCGCCGGCACCGTTGATCAGGATATCCACCTTGCTGAAAGATTCCAGCACCAGGTCGCAGGCTGCCTGGACGCTCTCTTTATCTAGCACGTTGCAAGCGATTCCCAATGCGGTACCACCGCTTTCCCTAATCTCGTTCGCGAGTTTTTCCGAGTTCGCCGGATTGAGATCCAGTATGGCGACTTTAGCACCCAGGCTTGCCAGGGCACGGCACATTTCCGCGCAGAGGACGCCCGCCCCTCCGGTCACCACTGCGCAAAGGTCTGAAAAGTCGTAAGTTTGTTTGATATCCATGGTCATCATTTCACCCGTTGCTTCTTTTTGTTCGTTGTGTTTTAACAGCTTGGCAGAATGGCTCCAAGTGTCGTTTGAAGTGCCGCTCAAGATTGCTGGCATAGACCTCAGGGTGTTGATCAAGTAACGCGATCAAGCGGTCATAGAAACGCCTGGTGCCTTCGGGGTATTTCTCCTTGAGCACCGATCCAAATGTGACGTGCAGGATCTCACGCGCGTCAAAATTATCCAAATAATCGTTGGGCGATCCTGTCTCGCTGGCAGCAGGCGCACGGTCCAGGCGGGCAGAAACGTGATAGCTGAGTTTATCCTGTTCGTAACGACCCAGGCAGAATTCGTAGATTTCCTTGAAAAAGTGAGGGTCAATTTCCGCGATGGTGCGAATAGCCTCAAGGTAGCTGGTTCCGGCGGTTTTCAGGTGCACCAAGCCCTTTGTGCGTTGTGCGGCAGCCGGATAGATGCTGAATTTATCCGAACCCGAATGGAGGCTGATCTTGTAAGGTCCCATCTCTTTGGCGATGGCTGCATGCCCGGTGATATCCGCGTCAAATGCGGCGAGGTCCCCAATGTAATCGACACCCTTCTCAAATTCACCCACAAAACGGGGCGCCAGGCTAACCCACTGCACCCCCATTCGCTTCAGTTCATGGGCGAAATAGTAATGTTCAGCGTGACTGGTTGGACATTTTGTTTCATCAACAGAAACTTCCAATTCAAAGGATTTACCAGCGCTGGCAGCCCGCAAGTGCTCATACATTTTGACCACATGCCAAATGGCGTGCCCGTATTTCACCATTGCCTTGAGCAAAATTGCTTCAGAAAAATGAATTTTGAGTCCTTGAATGGTGCGCGAGCAGTTCAACAGATCGCTCTCGGACTCTCTCAAGGCAGAAGGCAGGTCCACAGCCAGGAGCCTGAGATCTTCCAAGCCAAGGTTATCGGCTCGATCGTTCACGAACGCGCCCGGGTCGATCGTAAAAAAGGTGAAGCCAGCACCCAGGCAGACATCAATGTCGGTTTCAGTCTTCAGGTGGTCCGCATCCGCACCAAAACCATCCTGCCAGTTTTCCTGGAAGACACCCCACATGGCATCATCCATGACCTGTTGCGGTGTTCGACCGGTCCGCGCCAACTCCCTGATGGATTGCTGCGCAAAAATCGGAGCGACATTACCGTTGCAGGCACGGACGGCGCGAACGTGTCCGGGTGTTGCCAGCCCCAAACGATCTCCCATACCAACCGAGGTCTTCAAGCCCAGGACTTGCGGGCGAAGCCAAGGCAACAGATCCCTCAAGGCTGCCGCATTGGCAGACGAAAGCGGTCCCTCTACAAGCGTCTTTCCTGCAAAATCCGCACGCTTGCCTTCAAATGGCTTGAGTCGGGGGTCCACATTAGCAGCCAATATTACCAACTGCCTGGTTCCCTCTTCGCAAGTCAAGCCCAATTCCAACCCTCGATAACTCACGAAAGATTGTGGGATTAGGGAGAGATCACGATCTGATTTGAGGGTAAAGGGATTGTTCATAAATGGATTAAACCTCACCAGGAATTCCGGTTGATCCTCTGACCAACAGCTTCCCTTTTAGCACTTTCACATTTGGCATGTCCGGGATAATTCCATCCTCGGCTTGGAGCAAATCCAATAGAAGTTGAGCAGCTTCCTGTCCGATGGAAAATTTTGGCTGATCAAAAGTGGTCAGAGAAGGCGTTGTAAACGCTGAGTAGGTTATGTTGTCGAAACCGGTCACCGAAATGTCTTCTGGAACCCGTAAACCGGACTGTTCACAGCCTTTGAGCACACCAATCGCCAGCATGTCGTTAAAACAAATGATCGCGGTGGGTCTCGGAGTCAGTCTTGCGAAGTATCGGACGCTTTCAGCGCCCAGGAGGGGTTCACCGCCCTCCACGTGATGGACGTAATTCTCTGGCACTTCCAAGTGAGCTTCTGCCATGGCGTCCAGGAAACCCCGCAACCGGTCCTGTGTGGTCCTGCCGGATTGGGAGTTACCAAGATAGGCAATTCTTTTGTGTCCCAGCGAAATCAGATGCCGGGTGATTTGCGAGCTGCCGTCGATATCATCATGGTAAATAGAATAGTTAAAACTTTCGCTGCCCTGGTGGTTGACCACCACAACTGGAAATCCATAGGAAAGCAGCTGGCGTCCGTGTTCAGGGCTGAAGGAAGATGAGCAAATAATTACCCCTTCGGTACGCTGCTCCATCATCGTCTGAACGATTTGCCGTTCTTTAATTGGATCATGCTGGGAAGCCGCAATAAACAGGCTATAACCGCCAGCCTGCGCGCTCGCTTCGATCCCATTGAGGATCTCGCCAAAAAAAGGATCGGAAATACTGCTGACAATCACGCCCAGAACCTGGGTGCGGTTGGTTTTGAGACTGCGCGCCACTGCGCTGGGTCGATAGCCCATTTCCTGGGCGATGTCGTGGATACGCCGGGCAGTTTCACTGGACACAAGGCGATTTACTCGCAAGGCACGGGAGACCGTCGAGTGAGAAACTCCTGCCCTTTTTGCAATGTCCTTGATGGTGATTGCCACTACGTTTCTCCTTATGCACACGTGTGCATTGATGAATATAGTTTACAGGCTCTTGGGCCAAAAGTCAATAGTTTTCGAAAGATTACTTGCAAATTGGTTGATCTTGTCGTAAGATATGCAATTGAAAGATTCGTTACATTTTAAGTAATTTTGCAAGTCAAATCGCTCCCGGAGGAATAATGACACCTGAAATTGAAGCCATTTTCTTGGATGTAGGAAACACACTGCGTATTGTTAAAGAAGATCCCGAGTTTCAACAACAAGCCAAAGATGACCTGATGACGTTGGTCAACGCGACTGAAACTCCTGAAGTTTTCTTCGAAAAGTTGGAAAAAAACTGGAAAGCCTACCGCAGTCTCGCTAAGAAATCGCTCCTCGATGCGTCCGAATTGGAACTCTGGACACAGTGGCTCCTGCCAGACTACCCCATCGAGATCATCGCGCCGAACGTGAGCCGCCTGACCCGGCTGTGGCGTGATCGCGATGGCAGGCGCGTTCCCCGTGAGGACGCCAAAGATACTGTCGCGGAACTTCACCGCCGTGGCTATCAACTGGGAATTATCGCCAACACAATCACAGAAACTGAAATCCCGGACTGGATGATATCAGATGGCGTGACCGGCTATTTTAAGACCGTGATCCTTTCCTCCAAGGTCAGGATTCGCAAACCCGACCCAGCGATTTACCTGCTGGCAGCCAGGGTGATGGGCGTAGACCCCTCCAAATGCGCTTATCTTGGTGATAACCCCATCCGTGACGTCGAAGGAACCCAGGCAGCTGGATTCGGTATGATGGTCCTCATTGAAGAACCAGACACCTTAGCCAAAGAACCGCAATCGACTGACCTCAAACCTGATTATGTTATTAAGGAAATAAAGCAGCTCCTTGATATATTCCCTCCGCGTTCATAAACACGGTAATAATAAATAGGAAGGCTGAATAATGATCCAGGAAATTGAAGCGGTTTTTCTCGACCTTGGGAACACGCTGCGGATATTAACGAAGAATGACGACCACCAAGCCAGAGCCAGGCAGAGAATTGTGGATCTGGTTGGAACAGACGAGGACCCTGTAGCTTTCTGCGAAAAGCTGGACCAACGCTACAAGGTTTATCGCAAGTGGGCCTTTGATACCATGCGCGAAGCACCCGAATCCGAACTTTGGACGCGTTGGCTGGCTTATGATTTTCCCGCAGAACGCATCGGACCGCTTGGCACCGAATTGACCTACCAGTATCGCCAGTCGATGGGGCTGCGAGTGGTCGTGGAAAACGGCAAGGAAGTGGTGCAAACCCTTTTTGACCGGGGTTACTCGCTTGGCATCATCAGCAACCTGATCACCACCAGCGAAATCCCTGAGTGGATGGAAGCGGATGGCTTCACCCCCTACTTCAAATCTATTGCGCTTTCTTCCGTCTTGGGAATTCGCAAACCCGACCCAGCCATTTACCACATCGCTGCCCAAAACGCGGGGGTAGACCCTTCACGCTGCGCCTATGTTGGGGATAATCTGAAACGCGATGTCACTGGAACCCGTGCAGCTGGCTTCGGGATGACAATCATTCTCATCAGCCCGGAAGAATTAGCCGAATCAACCATCACGGATGAAAACCGGCCTGACCTGATCATTCATCAATTTACAGATCTGCTTGAAATCTTCCCATCATGCCCGAGAGTGGTCCTTGATGAAAAATTTCAGGCACACAAATAGGGGATCTTTCTGGAGGATAGCGCGATGAACACGAGTGAAGTCAAACACGGCGGCTTTCTCCTCGCTGAAGCAGTTCGCAAAGCTTACGCGCGCGGACAGACCGATTATTCCATGGAGCCTCACGTGCGCCTGAATCCGGAGGGGCAGCCCTTCGCAAAGGTTCAGGACGGTGACGCGGTCATTTTCTGCTGCCGCCGGGGCGAGAGGGAAATTGAGCTTACCGAAGCCTTCACTGAAACCGATTTTGCGCATTTTGAACGCACTCGGTTGCAGGACCTCGAATTTGTCATCCTCACTTTGTATCACGACAAATTCAAAGACCTGCCGGTTGCTTTTGCGCCCGCAAAACTCGACCACACCCTCGGCGAACTCCTGAGCAAGGCTGGCAAAACGCAAATGCGCTGCTCGGAATCCGAAAAATTCGCTCACGTCACCTTCTTTTTGAATGGCGGAAACAATCAGCCTTACCCCGGCGAAGTGGATGTGCGTGTCCCTTCACCCAAAGGCATCCCCTTTGACCAGGTTCCGGAGCTCAGCCTGCCCGCTGTGGCTGATGAAGTCATTCGCGGTCTGCGAGAAGGCATTGACTGCATCGTGACCAACTTTGCCAACGGTGACGTGATTGGGCACACCAGTAACAGCGAAGCGAAGATTGCTTGCGCCCAGGCTGTGGATGAGCACCTTGCCCGGGTTTTGCAGGTTGCCAAATCCGGGGGTTATGTTTCGCTGATCACAGCCGACCACGGCAACCTTGAAGTGCTGCTTACCGCTGAAGGCAAGCCGCACGTGGCACACACTTCCAACCTGGTGCCCTTTATCGTGATCGACCCCCAGGCTAAGGGTGACATTCAACTCTCAGATGGCAGTCTGCGGGACCTCACCCCGACCATTTTGGACATACTGGGTGTCGAAACACATCCTTCCATGACGGGTGCAGCCTTGGTGAAACCCCACTACTGGGGAAAGGACCGCAAGGTTCTGCTGATCATCCTCGATGGTTGGGGGGAAGGCAGCCAGGACGAAAACAATCCCATTTTTGTCGCAACCACACCCACCTGGGATGCTCTCTGCCGGGATTTTCCACTGGCTCATCTGCAAGCTTCCGGTGAAGCGGTTGGGTTGCAAGCCGGCAAGCCTGGCAATTCGGAAGCGGGTCACATGAACATTGGCGCGGGGCGGGTTGTTTTGCAAGATGACGTGCGCCTGGATCTGGCGCTTAAAGACGGCTCGTTTGCGAAAAATGAAGTCTTCGTCGAGACGATCGAAAACGTCCTCCGCAAAGGGAGCAATCTGCACCTGATCGGCCTCCTGACCGAGAAAAGCTCACATGGTTCAATCGACTACCCCCTGGCTCTCCTGCGAATGGCTAAAGAAAAAGGTCTATCAAACGCGTTTCTGCACCTGATCTTTGATGGACGCAGCACCGAGCCAGGCAGCGCACCAGCCCTGCTGGAAAAGCTGGAGGGTGAAATGCGCAAAATCGGACTTGGGACGATCGTCACCGCCGTCGGACGAGGGATCGCCCTGGACCGGGATGGTAATTACGGCAAGATCAAAAAAGCCTACGAAGCGATGGTACTGGGGCAGGGTACTCCCTGGTAACTACGAGTAAAGGTGTTAACGAATGCCTGCGAACTTGGTTGATCCTAAACAATTTACGACTGACTTGTTTGTGAAGCTTCAGCAGATTAATCCTGGTGTTGCCGAACTGGAGTTATACGAGTTCCAATACGCCTTGAAGAACCTCCAACCTGCAGAAGGCTGGGCAAGCGTTCAGCCAGAATCGATCGAAACCCTGCTGGAAAGAATTGCCACCCCGGAATTCTTCGCCAACATCCAACTAAAACCAAAACATAACGACCAGATCATCCTCGATAACATGATCGTGTCCCTGACCAGGGAGCTTTTTGTTGGCCTGGTTGAGGGACTCTACCCGATCCAATGGGTGGATCAGCACTTTTACTTTGACGTGCGTGCTTTCGTATTTTTTGTCCGCACCGCTTACCTCACCCCCACAATTCGCCAGCGCTTTGGCAGCGCGCCATACAAAAGCTTTGAAGCAAGGCAAGCACTCCTGAAAAACAAGTTCGAGGTTGGCTACAAAGAATTTGCCAAGGCGAATCAGGAAACAGACCAAACATTCATCCGGGTTGTTCAATCTCTGATATCTTCCAGCAGCACACCGCTGTTGCTGACGATCGTCGGACCAACTGCCTCAGGCAAATCTGAAATCACCGCCCGATTATTACAGTCTTTAAAAGAATCCGGTTTTTCTTGCACCTCAGTGGAGATGGATAACTTCTACAAGGATCGCATTTTTCGCGATGGGCGACCGATGGATGCAGCCGTCATTCATTATCCCCTCTTCATTGAAGCAATCAACGCGCTTCTGCGCGGCGAAGCGGCGGTTATCCCCCGTTATGATTTCATCCAGGCGACCTCCAGCCACGATTTGGATGGTCTCCTTCGCCCGGGTCAGTCTACCCAAACCATCCAGCCAGCTGACATCATCATCCTGGAAGGCAACTTCCCGTTCCACATTCCCGAAATCGCCAGGTTGATCAATCTGAAGATTGTCTACTTTGCCGATGACCCCAGCCGACTGAAACGGAAGTGGAAGCGGGACGTGGACTTCCGCAAGAAATATGATCCGCACTACCTGGCGAACCGCTATTTTCGAACCCAGTTTCAGCGAAATCAGGAAATCTACCAACCCATGATGCAGTGTTGTGACATCATCGTGGATACCAGCAACGCGCATTTGTGGCTCCATCCAGACTTGCAAGCCCGGTTGGCAGATTGATGCATGGATAGAGAAAACAAGAGAGAAGAGGCACGCCATGTTCGATGAATTCTTCCGTGGGCAGATCGTTGAAGCAGACACAAAGATTGTGCTGTTGATCATGGATGGTTTGGGCGGGCTCCCACGCGAAGAGGGCGGCAAAACCGAACTCGAAACAGCCTGCAAACCTAACATGGACGCCTTGGCGCAAAAATCAGCCCTGGGGATGACCATCCCCGCCGGTCCTGGCATTACGGTCGGCAGTGGTCCCGGTCACCTCTCGATCTTTGGCTTTAATCCCCTGGAATATCAAATAGGACGAGGGGCTTTGGAAGCCCTGGGCGTGGATTTTGAGCTTGGTCCGGACGATGTGGCAGCCAGGGGTAACTTCTGCGTCGTTGACGAAAATGGGCTCCTGGTGGACCGCCGTGCTGGCAGGTTGCCTACTTGTGACAGTGAACGGCTCGTCCAAAAACTGCGAACCATCAAGTTGGACGGCGCGGAAGTGTTCGTGGAAGTTGTCAAGGAGCACCGTTTTGTGCTCGTATTGCGGGCACCAGGCTTGGGGACCTCGCTGACGGACTCTGACCCATTGGTCACTGGCGCTGCGCCTCTAAAGGTTCAGGCGTTGGATGAAAGCTCGGTGCGGACCGCAGCGCTTGTCAACGCATTCCTGGAACAGGCAGAAGTGGTTCTCAAAAACGAAGCCCCCGCCAACATGATCCTGCTGCGCGGCTTTGCCAAATTCCCCACGATGCCCAAATATCCGGACATCTTTAAATTAAATGCCGCGGCTATCGCTGTTAACGGCATGTACCGCGGAGTGGCAAGGTTGGTGGGCATGAACGTGCTCCCGGTGAACGGCTCAGACCTCAGCGATGAATTTGACTGCCTTGAAAAGCATTGGTCAGAATATGATTTTTTCTACCTGCACTTCAAAAAGACAGATACTTATGGAGAAATCGGAGATTTCGACGCAAAAGTAAAAGCCATCGAAGAGTTTGATGCCCAACTGCCCCGCTTGATGGCATTGAACCCGGACGTGGTGATCATCGGGGGCGACCATTCCTCCCCGGCGGTGCTCAAATCTCACAGCTGGCATCCAGTGCCGCTGCTCATGTACGCGAAGTACGTTCGCGCGGACAAATTCACAGAATTTGGGGAAACCAACTGCGCCCAAGGAAACCTTGGGCAGATCCCCGCTTACCACGTCATGCCGATCGCGCTGGCAAATGCCGGAAGAGTGTCCAAATACGGAGCGTAATAAATGGAAGAAGTGAAAGATATGCCGAACCCCCTCCTCCAAAACAACGATCTCTTTTCGGAAAAGCTTTTTGAAAAGATGGTTACTCTCTGCCCGGCGCTAAACGGCCTTGAGTTGTTCGAGTTTCGCTATTGCCTCGAGAACATCACCCCGAAACCGGGTTGGCAATCAGTGGAGTTGAAGAGCAAGGATGAAATTGAGCAGATGGTCAACAGCGCTGCCTTTTATTCTGGTATTCAACTCAAACCCAAACTGGATAATCGCCCAACCATGGACCCCCAAATCCTCTCGCTGTTGCGGATGCTCTTTGTAGGTCTGACTACTGGCGACTACCCAACGGATTGGGTGGAAAAACACTTTACCTTTGATCCGCGTGGGTTCTACTTCATCCACCGGTCAGAATATTACACTGAAAACATCATCGCGCATCTTGGCGGAAAACCTTTCCTGGCATTTGAACGCCTGCAGAACGACCTCCAAAACCTGCCTGCCGTTGGCTACAAAGACTTCAAGAAGGCAAACGAGGAAGTGGATGAGGCCTTCATCAGGATTGTTCACTCGTTGGTAGAAAAGATGGGCACCCCCATCTTGATCGCCATTGCTGGTCAGACTGCGGCGGGCAAGACCGAAATCGTCGAACGGCTGCAGCAAGCCTTTCAAAGCACCGGCAAGAGTATCTCGGGTCTCGAGATTGACCACTTTCTGACGGATCGGGATTATCGGGAAGCGCATGGGATTGACTCGCTTGGCCAGGAAGCCCTGCACTTTGAGATGCTGACACGAGCACTTGAGGATCTGCGAGCTGGTAGAGCCGCGATGACACCTCAATATGACTTTATTTCCGCAACCTCAAGCCATGCTCTCGATGGAAAGCTCAAACCGGGGCGGGATACTATGCGCATTGAACCCGCTGACATCATCTTCATGGAAGGGAACTTCCCATTCCTCCTGCCTGAAATCGCGGCTTTGACCGGAATAAAGGTGATGTACATCACCGATGATGCCGTGCGCCTGAAGCGCAAATGGCGGCGCGATATGGACTTTCGAAAGAAGTATGAACTGTATTACTTCTTGAATCGCTATTTCCGGGAGCAATTCCTGATGGCCGAACAGGTCTATAAGCCGCAAATGGAGCTTTGCGAACTGGTGGTGGACACTTCACGGGTCGAGATTTGGGCCACTCCTGGGATACAGCCACTTCTGACAGTAACGAGCAACGAAAATTAATGAATTTATGAAATTTATCTTGCAATTTTTATTCAATTGCACTATACTGTTTCAAATGTAAGTGGTATTTCACGAACACAGATATTGTTGTCCCTTTTTTTGATCAAGGATCTGCACCGAGGTGTTATGAACAGCCCTTCAAAATCTCCCCCAAAAATTGACTTCAGCCAGGTTCTGACTGATCATTTCAATAACCTGACCAAGAGCGAAAAGCGTATTGCCAACTTCCTTCGCAAAAACCAGGAGGAGTCCGCGTTCCTTTCTGCTGGCGAAATTGCCAGTCGGCTGGATCTGAGCGAGGCGACCCTGGTACGCTTTGCCCGCAGTCTTGGCTTCAGCAGTTACCCGACTATGCGCGCGGTCCTGCAAGACAATTTCCGCCGGCGGGTAACTCACTCCGCCCGCTTACGCGGCAGGCTGAACGACCTCCGGGACGGCGGCGACATCTTTGAGCGCCTGACAGCAACAGAAATTGATTTTCTGTCCCAGGCGTTGGATTCCATCAAACGCGAAGAATTAAACAACGCGGTCGAGATTCTGCATGAACACGACCGCGTTTTTGTCTTTGGGCTCGGTCCATCGGTCTCATTGGTAGACCTCCTTGAGCTCCGCCTGCGCAGATTCGGACGCGAAGTTGTTCCGCTTACAAGCTCAGGTCGCGAGTTTCTCGAATACCTCACGATGATGGAAGAAAAGGATCTTTTGTTTGTGATCTGCTTCTTCGATCAGAACCCTGCTCTCAAATTGGTCATTGACTACGCCAACAAAGTTGGCGCAACCATCATTATGCTCACCGACACGCTCGAAGCCATCCTTGGCGATAAGGTGGACGTGGTCTTGTCAGCGAAACGCGGTCCGATCGGTGAATTCCATTCTTTGGTTGTTCCCATGACAGTCATCAACGCGCTGC
Source organism: Anaerolineaceae bacterium (assembly GCA_035388405.1). Classification (GTDB taxonomy): domain Bacteria; phylum Chloroflexota; class Anaerolineae; order Anaerolineales; family Anaerolineaceae; genus Mesolinea. The sequence continues at coordinate 19,507 of DAOOPV010000007.1, read as the reverse complement.
TGTTATCCCTGGCAAGCATGGAACAAGAAAAATCCATGACGCTGCTTGACAAGCTTGACAATCTACGGGATCAGTTGAAGGCGTTTAACACCTGCGCGGATGAGTGACGCTTTTACTGATAAACAGTATGTAAGTACTGGAAAATCTTTACACCTGGAGGTTCAATGTTCTAGTATGCACAAGAGATATGTAAAGGTAGTAATTGTACTGAGAGGAGAGACAAGATGGCTGTAGCATCAAAAACAGTTCCATCATCCGGACAAAACTGGAATGCGCGCTTACGCCGATTTTTCCATTGGCTGAGCAGCCCGCATGTTGTGCTTTCCTTGATCATGCTGGCTGTGATGGTCTACATGGTTATTATTCCACTGTACCGCATGATCATTACCACCTTCTCAGTGCAGGAAATGGATCTTCGCGCCATTCCTGGAGCAGAAATCGGAGACCTGACGTTTTACCACTGGGTCCGGATGCTGAGCAGCAAAATCAGCGAGATCATGACGTACGAGCCGCTCCTGCATTCGCTGACCATCTCCCTTGGTGCTACAGGTCTTGCCCTGGTGATTGGCGGTTTGATGGCTTGGCTGGTGGTCAGAACCGACGTACCAGGCAAAGGAATTATCAACACCCTGGCAACAGTTCCCTACATCATGCCCTCCTGGACAATCGCGCAGGCTTGGATCGTGCTTTTCAAGAACCAGACATCTGGTGGAACTCCAGGATTGCTGGAGTTTTTGACACACAGCCCAACACCCGATTGGCTGGCATACGGTCCGGTTCCAATCATCGTCAGCAGTGCTCTTCATTATTACACCTTCTTTTTCCTGTTTGTCTCAGCAGCTTTGCTCTCCATCGACTCTTCTCTTGAGGAAGCAGGCGAATTAGCTGGCGCAGGTCGCTGGCGCATCATGAGGAAGATCACTTTCCCCCTGGTCATTCCCGCGATTGCCTCTGGCTTCATCATGACCTTCTCAAAGACCATGGGTACTTTCGGTGGACCGAACGTCTTGGGCGTTCCGGTGCAATACTACACGCTCTCAACCATGCTCAGGTCAAATACGGGTATTGGAAATTATGGAGATGGTTTTGTCCTGGCGATCGTTTTGATCCTGTTTGCCATGACGACTATCATGATCAATCAAAAACTGGTGGGCACCAGGAAGAGTTACGAAACCATCGGCGGACGCGGTTTTATGGCGCAAAAGCAGAAACTTCGCAACTTCAAAGGTCTGCTCACTACCTTGGTGGTAATCTTCCAATTCTTCATTGCAGTGTTACCCCTCTCCCTGCTGATCTACAGCACTTTCATGCTCAGGACGGGTGATTACAGTTTCAGCAACCTTACTCTGGAGCACTGGATCGGCAAAGGCGTCATGAACATCAACAGTGGTGAGCCGGGTGTCTTGCTGAACAGGAAGATTTACCTGGCAGCCTGGAATTCGATCCGACTATCCTTCTTTACCGCAACATTCACGGCCTTGTTGGGGGTGATCCTTGGCTATGCCATCGTCAAAGGTCGTGGAACAAAGCTCTCAAAAATCGTCGAGCAAATAGCATTTATTCCTTACGTAATTCCGGGTATTGCTTTCGGCGCGGTTTATATTTCGATGTTCACAAAATCGGTGGGACCGATCCCTGCCCTCTATGGCACCTTTGCCTTGCTGGTGGTGGTATCGGTCGCTAAGCATATTCCATATTCTGCCCGCAGTGGCGTCTCAGCTATGCTGCAGGTCGGTAAAGAATTGGAAGAAGCCGCAGCCATCGCGGGTGCAGGACCATGGAGACGGTTTAAGCGCATTATCTTCCCGCTGACCAGCACCGGTTTTGTCTCCGGGTTCCTGATGACCTTCATCACGACCATGCGCGAGCTTTCGCTGATCATTCTGCTGGTCACCCCCACTACCGCTGTGCTGGCAAGCCAGACCATGCGGTACATCGAAAATGGAAATGAACAACAAGCTAACGCTGTCATCATCATTCTGATCGTGCTTGTCCTGTCGGGCAACTTTCTTATCAGCCGGTTCCGCGGCGGAAGCCTGAAAAAAGGCTTGGGATTATAAAACGAGGAGAACATGGATACACCAATTATTATTAAGAACTTAACAAAAAAATTCGGGGATGTCGTTGCGGTCAATAACGTAAGCGTGACCATCGAGCCCGGTTCGTTCCTGACACTCCTGGGACCTTCCGGCTGCGGTAAAACCACCCTTTTGCGATGTATCTCAGGTTTGGAAGACCCGGATGATGGAGAGATCATCATTGGCGACAAGCTGGTCTATTCACGCTCAAAGGGCATATCACTCCCCTCTGGGCAGCGGGATTTGGGATTGGTTTTCCAGAACTATGCTTTATGGCCGCACATGAACGTCTATAAGAACATCACTTTCGCGCTTGAAATTCAGAAAATGTCGAAAGCAGACATGGATATCCGGGTCAAAGAATCCCTTGAAGAAGTGCAGATGGCGGGTTACGAAGACCGCTATCCTCGCGAAATGAGTGGTGGTCAGCAGCAGCGTATTGCCCTGGCTCGGATGCTTGCATACCGACCAAAAGTCTTCCTGATGGACGAACCCCTCTCTAACCTGGACGCCCGCCTGAGAATGGATATGCGCACTGAGTTGAAACGTCTGCACCACATTTCTGATGCCACAACGGTTTATGTGACCCACGATCAGGTCGAAGCCATGACCATGTCCACCAAAATTGCGGTAATGAAACTGGGCGTCATCCAACAATTGGATACCCCCGATATGGTCTACCACTATCCAGCCAATCTTTTTGTGGCCGATTTCATTGGCAATCCAAAGGTCAATCTGATGCCCGGATGGGTGTCGGGTCAGAACCTGGTGGACATCGGTAAGTTCAACATCCCGGTGAAAACTTACAACAAAACGGGTGATGTCGTGGTGGGTTTACGTCCTGAAGATATCATCATCCACAATGAACCGACTGACGGAGCTGTCGAATTCGCCGCCTATTCAGTTTTACCCTCAGGCGCCGATACGACCATTATTGCCCGCAAGGGTGACACCGAGCTGACCATTAAAGAAATGGGTGTCAGCAAGATCCAGATGGATCAACCCATCTGGTTGTCGTTCAAGGAAGATGCGATCAACCTTTACGATAAAGAAACTGAAGCACTTATTACTGCGTAGAGAGAGTCGAGAATCCAGTGAACCCTTTTTGTTACCTGCCAAGGAGGTCATTAGAGAGAAGAAAACTGAGCAATGGACAGTCGATGTTTTTAACAACTTTGAACCAACTACAGAAGGAGAAAGAAATGAAAGCATTTTTTAGATTAGCAGCATTGATCCTCGTGATCACAATGCTCGTGTCCTGCGGCGCAAAGCCAGCAGAACCCGCCGCAACTGAACCAGTCGCTCAGCCCGAAACCCTCACCCTCCAACAGGAATGGTTGAAGGCCAATCTGCTGGGCGAGTACGAAACCGGCACCCAGGATTGGGCGGCGATCGAGGAAGCAGCCAAAAAAGAAGGAACAGTTTTGGTCTATGCCAACTCGTCCAAGGTCGAAAAGGCTGCTGAAGCCTTTATGGAACTCTATCCCGAGATCAACGTGCAAGCTTATGACCTTGGCGGTGACGATGTCCTCATGAAAACCCTCGAGGAACAAAAAGCTGGAGCATTCACCGGTGATGTCTGGTTTAGCAGTGGTGGTGCAGACCTGGTTGGGCAAGTGCTGCCCAAGAATTACGTTTGGCGCTTCGTACCCGATTCCACAGCCGCTTACACGCCAGAACAGTACACCCAACCCTTGCTGATGAGCCGCTTTGGAACCAGCGTGTTTGCTTACAACTCTGAACTGAACGACACCTGCCCCATTACTAACATCTGGGAACTCACCCAGCCGGAATGGAAAGGGAAATTCTTCATTGAAGATCCTCTGAATGATGCCTCAACTTTAAGCAAGTTGATCACCTTTGCATTCCATGCTGACGAAGTCAAACAAGCCTATGTCGACCTCTACGGCAGCGAGCCTGTTTTGGACGCAGATACCCCTGATGCTGGTTGGTTGTGGCTCAAGCGCTTCGCGCAGAACGGCCCCATCCCTCAACCCGGTGGTGATGAAGTCGATTCCGCCTTCGCGACCCCTGGAATGACCGAGAGCTACATGGCTCTTACCTCCTATTCCAACATGGCTGATGTACAGGAAGGCATCCTGGCGTTTGAACCCTGCTGGGGTATCCAGCCAAAGCTGGGTGTCCAGAGCCAGAGCTACGTCGGTATCATCAACCAGGCACCGCATCCAAACGCCGCCAAGCTTTGGGTCAAGTTTGTCACCAGTCCTGATGGTCGTGACCCATGGGCCAAGTTCGGCACCTACTTCCCCGATTCAACCTACGAGGTTCCTGAGGGACAGAAACCATTGGACGAAATGTTCGAGATGACCTGGTTCATTGCTGAACAATACGCCTACGATCACATGCTCGAAGCACGTGATTTCTACCTGCTGAATTTGGGCAAATAGCCAGATTCTGCTGAGATTTTCGATCAATCAGGCACGAATCCTCAAAAAATTCGTGCCTGATAAAAAAAACGGGTCAAAAAATTACAAATACAACACGGTGACACTATGATGCTTAAAGCTGTCTTTTTCGACATGGGAGGTACGATTGACACATTCCGTTACACCAGGGAACAGAGAATAAAGGCTGTTTCTGCGGTACGCGAATGCCTCAGCCGTACAGGCATCATAAACTCCTGTTCGGACACATGCCTGGCAGACATGATCACGGCAGGCACGTCAGAGTATCTGCGCTGGAACATGGTAACCAACGTGGAGCTCAAACCAGCCGAGATCTGGGCAACCTATTTCCTAAAAGATCTCCACCTGAACCCTGCAGATTTGAAACCCATTGCCGAGGAGTTGGCCTTCATCTACGAAACACGTCTGTTTACGCGTAAGATGCGTCCTGAAATTCCGCAGGTTCTGGCTGAAATCCAGAAAATGGGCTTAAAGATAGGTTGCATCAGCAACACACAGAGCAGTCAACAGGTCCCTTACAGCCTCAAGGAGTATGGGATTGACTGCTACTTTGACCCGGTTGTTCTCTCTTCCGAATATGGTCGGCGCAAACCTGACCCGGCAATTTTTTACCACGCGGCACGCCTGGCGCAGGTGCCAACCAGCGCTTGTATCTACATCGGCGACAAAGTCAACCGCGACATCCTGGGTGCGCAAAGAGCTGGTTTCAGGGCAGCCATCAAGATCCACCACATCTATGATAATGGTGAACCTGACGAAGGCGCCAAGCCTGATGCCCAGATCGACGACATGACCGAATTGATCCCACTGATCAAGCAATACCTCGACCAGGACGCGCAGACAGCTCGAAACGATAATGGACACAAAGTGAAGGCCATCTTCTTTGACGCCGGCGACATCCTCTACACCAGGCCGCATAAAGATCAGCATCTTAGAGCGTTTCTTGATTCACACCAGTTGGAATTTCCAAAAGGTTTCGATGATGAGAGAAAACGACTTAAAGCGCTGGCATTCACAGGCAAACTCCCGCGCCACGGCTTTTATGAACAGCTTATCCGTTTTCTTGGCATTACGGATCCGGATTTGATTTCTGAGGGGATGGACGCGATGCAAGCCGACGACAACAACGTCGAGATCATCTGCGGAGCTCCAGAAACGATCCTGGAACTCAAAGAAAGGGGGTACATGCTCGGTATCATCACCGACACCGCCATGGCTTTCTCGATCAAACTGAATTGGTTTGACCAGCATGGTTTTGGCAGAGTCTGGGATTCTGTGATCAGCTCAAAAGAAGTTGGCGCGCGCAAACCTGACCCCGAAATGTACCAGCGCGCCTTGACCCAGGTTGGCGTGGATCCTTGCGACGCGGTCTTTGTGGGGCACAAGAAAGCAGAGATCGACGGAGCGCGCGAGATTGGCATGAAAACCATCGCGCTAAACTACGACGCTGGAACCCTGGCAGATGCATACATAAACGATATTCGCGAAATTCCAAAGGTGTCCTGCTTGCAGGGCTGATAAAAACAGACAGGACCCAAATATGACTGGTGAAATTAAAGCGATTTGTTTCGACGTTGGTGGCACACTCCGCGCGACCATCAAAAACAGGGAAGGGAACCTGGATTACATCCGCAATCTGCAATCCTTCCTGGGGGTGGAGGGTGAACCGTCTGACTTCCTGAGCCTGCTTCGAAAACACGAGAAGGAATACCGCAGGTGGTGTAAGAAGACTCTCCTCGAGCTGCCCGAGACGGAACTTTGGACGCGATTTATGTTGCCCGACTTTCCCCACGAATTCGTCTGGCAAAACGCTGTCACGCTAAATCAAATGTGGCGGGCTTCCCGGAATAACCAGATTTTTCCGGACGCGGTCGACACCATCAAAACACTTGCCAAACGGGGCTATAAACTCTCAATCGTAAGCAACACGACCTCATCTGTCGAAGCCCCCGCCATGTTGGCTGACAATGGTTTGACTGAATACTTCCACCCGGTGATCTTATCCTGCGTGGTTGGCAGCCGAAAGCCACATCCATCCATGTTCCTGCAAGCCGCAAGGGGAATGGGCGTATTGCCCCAGAATTGTGCCTACGTCGGAGATAACCTTTCAAGGGATCTTGTCGGGGCTATGCAAGCTGGGTTTGGCACGGTCATCATCGTAAACATGAGCGGATATCAAACGGATGAGTATGACCCGGATGATGACTTCCAGGCAGAAACCATCACGGAGACCAAACCCCAATATCGGATCGGTTGCCTTGGCGAGTTGTTGAAGATCTTCCATGGCGTAGATGGGACTATCTCAAAGGAGATCGAACCCAAACAACCTGAAATGCTTTACGACATTTCGCTCTCCACGATGTGGAGCGCTGATCAGGAGATGCCTTTTTCTGAGACTTTCGCCTTAGCCCGCAAACTGGGTTTTGTCAGCTTTGAATTCAGCAACAAGGTCACCCCTCGCTTGTACCAGGAATGGGATCGAAACAAGTATTACGTCGCCACGCTCCACGACCCCTGCCCTTCAGAATTTGGGTATACAGAGTTGAAGAGACAGGATATTTCCCTTTCCAGCCTGGATGAAAACCACCGCATCAAGGCAGTCGACAACCTGAAACGTTCCATCGACCTGGCAGTCCGCCTTGGCTCACGTTCGGTGGTGGTGCACTGCGGTTCGGTACACTGCGATCATTCCAGGGATACAAAAATCCGGGAATGGTATCTACAGGGCAAGTCCAGCTCTCCGGAATATATCCAACTCCAACAGGATTACGTTGCCGATAGAGACCAACACAAACAGCCCCACCTCAGCCAGGTGCTCCGCAGCCTGGAGGAAATGATTGCCTTCGCCAGGGGTTCCGGCATCACCATCGGTCTCGAAAACCGAAACCGGTATCACGACTTGCCGCTGCCGGATGAAATGGAAACCTTCCTGCAGCTGTGTGATGAACCTTGGTTTGGCTTCCAGTACGATGCTGGTCATGCTCACAACCTGGAAGTGTTGGGGATGGTTGGCAAAGGCGAGTGGCTTCGCCGCTTCCACCACCGCCTGATTGGCATGCATTTACACGATGTGAACGGCTTGCAGGATCATTTAGCCCCGGGTATGGGCGAAGTCGATTTTTCGAGCTTTTCCCCTTATTTGGCAGACGGTATTTTTCGAACTCTTGAGGTTTCGCCAGACTGCACAACAAATCAAATAGCCCGCGGTCTCGAGGTATTGGTCGACCGTGGCTGCGTAAAGAAGGTATAGAAACGATTCATTATGGTAATTAATTGCTCTTCGCCAGAAGCTATCACCACACAAAATCAAAACCAACTCAAGGTTATCCTGTTTGATTTGGGTGGCACAATCGTTCAAAAACTGAACCACGATTCCAGGGATCCTGAAATCATTTCTGAGATGCTTCAATTCTTAAACCTCAAAGAAAGTCCTGAGAGCTTCATCCAAAGGCTCACCCAACGTGAGAAGGAATACAAGGAGTGGTCTTACCGCTCCCTTGATGAATTGTCCTATTCCGAACGCTGGAGCAAATACTTGCTGCCAGAGTTCCCCACTGCATTCATTGCGGAGCACGCGAATAAACTACAGACCTGGTGGGGTGACTCCCGCGGAAAACGTTTCATCCCCACTGAAACAATCCGTGCGCTGAAAACGTTGAAGGAACGGGGCTATCGCCTCGGAACTGTCAGCCACACCTCACCCAGGTTCCTGGATAAGGCTGGCATCAAAGATTTATTTGATATCACTTTGCAAGCCGCAGATTTCGGCAAGCGCAAACCGCACCCTTCGCCTTTCATCGCCGCGGCACAGGCTCTTGGTGTCCGCCCGGAAGAATGCGCCTACATCGGCGATCGTCCCTCGCGGGATCTGATTGGCGCGCGCGAAGCTGGCATCGGCCTGGTAGTCATGATCGAGTCCCAGACTGAATTGCGCGAAGAAAACCCTTGCCCAATGCAGGCGGATGTCACCGTGAGTTCCCTGCACGAGAGTTTGGCACATTTTCCTGGCGCGTGGTCACATTTAGTGACAACCCCCACCTTGGCTTCGGACACGCTCTACGACGCGGCGCTCTCAACCATGTGGTGGTCACGTTCCACCGATAGTGCCAACGATTTTTGCCGCAAGGGTCGCGAATTGGGCTTTGCGCGGTTTGAGCTTAATCACCAGATTACCCCTGAAGAATTGGAAACTTTTGACTTTAACCGCTACCATGTCGGGTCGGTCCATGACCCCTGTCCAGCAGTGATCCCGAACAAACAGCTCGAATTGGGTGATTTTCAGGTCACATCGTTGGTGGAAGGACGCAGACGCGTCGGAGTGGACACGCTAAAACGCACCATTGAACTGGCCTGGCGCCTGGGTTCCAGGCTCGTGGTTATCCACCCAGGTCGGGTGGATGGCGACCACTCCATGGACAGCCGCCTGAGGGATATGTATCGCGAAGGGCTCAAGGGAACCCTGGGATACGAAACCCTGCGGAAAGAATTGATCAAAGACCGGCTTGAACGCGGAAAACCCCACCTCGAAGCATTGATCCGCAGTCTGACCGAGATCGTGGACTTTTCCAAGGATTTGGGTGTGTTTCTTGGCTTGGAGAACCGCCTGCATCACTACGAACTCCCCATCTTCGAGGAATTGGAAGTCCTGTTGGATGAATTCCAGCAGCCTTGGGTGGGCTGGCAATTGGATGTTGGACACATCCAGGTGCACGATCGCCTTGGATTGATGTCTTTCAAACAATGGCTGGAGGCTTTCTCACCAAGGATGGTAGGAGTCCACCTCCATGATGTAAAAGACATCGTGGATCACCAACTCCCTGGCACCGGAGATGTTGACTTTGCCTGGCTGGCAAGCTATTTGCCTGCTCACGCAGTCCGGACGCTCGAGATCAACAACGCAGCTGCGTATGAGGATTTCTTGCCTGGTCTGAAATTATTGGAAAAAACTGGCTGTATTGCCAGTATCTACTCTGAACGGAGGAATACATCATGTTGAAAATCTTTAAGAAACGCCGGGATATTTTCCTGCAGAGAATTCAAGAGCAAACCAATCTGACCCTGGAAGGCGTAGATCTATTGCTGGCGTACATGATCAATCCCGACACAAAAATCGCGGATCAGCTGACCGCAAAGGAAAAAGAAGCGGATGAAGCGCGCCGATTGTTGATTGATGAACTGAATCGCACCTTCATTACCCCCTTTGACCGGGAAGATATCTTCGCGCTTTCAAGGGCAATCGACGATATTTTAGATTATGCCTATAGCACCATGACCGAGATCGTCATTTTCAAGGTCAAACCCACCGAATACATGGTGCAGATCTGCACACTGCTCAAGGAATCTACTTTCGAAATGCTGAAGGCCGTGGAGTGCTTGCAGGATCACCCGAGTGTGACCGCCGAACATGCCAACCGCGCCAAAAAGGTCGAAAACAAGATTGAACATGTCTACCGGGAAGCCCTGGCGAACATGTTCAAGGACACGGAAGACCTGAAAGGTGTCGTCAAGGCGATGAAGATGCGCGAAGTTTATCGCCACTTGAGCAATGCCGCGGATCGAAGTGATGAAGCCGCCAACGTCCTGGCGGACATTGTGGTCAAGACCTCGTAACGCCGAGAATTATGGAAGCTTCACTGATCCTTCTCATCATCTTCGCGTTGATCTTCGATTTCCTCAACGGTGTCCACGACTCCAGCAACATCGTCGCCACCATGATCTCATCGCGCGCTATCCGCCCGCAGATCGCCCTGCTGATGACCGCGTTGGCGAATTTTGTCGGCCCGTTTATCTTCGGCGTTGCGGTCGCTACCACCATTGGCAACGACATCGTCGCCGCTGAACACATCAACATGATGGTGCTCCTGGCTGCGTGTTTCAGCGCGATCTTTTGGAACGTGCTGACATGGATCCTGGGTATCCCAAGCAGCTCCTCGCATGCCATCATCGGCGGTTTGATTGGCGCGGTGGTAGTGAAAGCCGGTTTCAAGGTACTGCTCATCAAGGGTATTACCAAGATTTTAATTGGCTTATTTGCCTCACCGGTCATCGGTTTCGTGGCAGGCATCATCATTGCCAACATCGTGTATCTCCTTTCCTGGAAAGCAACTCCAAAAATTAACGGGGTCTTCAAGAAACTACAGGTGATCACGTCTTTAGGGCTGGCTCTTAGCCATGGCACCAACGACGCCCAGAAAACCATGGGTATCATCACCCTCGGTTTGGTTATTACCGGTTTTCAGTCCACCTTCCATGTGCCAAATTGGGTCGTGCTAGCCTGCGCGACAGCAATTGCCATCGGAACCGCCCTCGGCGGCTGGCAGTTGATCAAAACCCTTGGCTCGAAGTTCTACAAAATTCGCCCGGTCCACGGCTTTTCCTCGCAGATCACTTCCGCAATCGTAATCATTGCCGCTTCCCTGCTGGGGAGCCCCGTCAGCACAACCCAGGTGGTGAGTTCATCCATCATGGGTGTTGGGGCTGCCGAACGGATGAGCAAAGTGCGTTGGGGTGTGGCCGGTGAGATCATGATTGCCTGGGTTATCACCATTCCCGCGACCATGCTCGTTGGAGGGTTGTTTTACTGGCTCTTCCAAAACGCGCTGCCTGCACTGTTAGCGCTTTTCTAACGAGAAGCTGTCGGTCAGATCTGCGGCCTCTAACAGGAGCTAAATGCTTGCACATTAGAACGTATTTGTCTTTTTTGGAGAAGAGAATGGAAAAAACTGAAAAACATTATGATGTAATTTTTGCTGGTAACTACACCAAAGACACCATCATCACACCCGCAGGCACGCGCCAGGTGGACGGCGGTGGCATGAATTATGCCGCCCACGCCGGCAAGGCGCTTGGGCTCCGCGGCGCGGTGGTGACCCACCTGGCAAAAGAAGATGAGCACGTAGTGCAGATGCTGCGCGCGGATGGAATCGACTGCTACCCCATTTATAGCCCGTCTTCCACACTGATGACCCTGGAATACAAAACGCTGGATGTGGACAAACGCGATCTTTACGTGACCCACACCGCCGGAACCATCCATCCAGAACATCTGGAGGGGCTCACGGCCCGTGCAATCGCGGTCAGCCCAAGCATCCGCGGGGAAGTGGAACCCGCCTTTTTCCACGCCATGCGGTCGCGTGAAGGCGTCCTGCTGGCTGCGGATGTCCAGGGCTTTGTCAGAGTGCTGCGCGGGCAGGACCTTGTCTATGAACCCTGGGATGAAATGAGAGAGGTTCTCTCAGATCTGGATATCTTGAAATCCGACGCCATGGAAGCCAAATACCTGACTGGTGAGACCGATATCGAGAAAGCGGCTGCCTTTTATGTGCAGCAGGGCGCGAAAGAAATCTTGCTCACCCACGCAACCGGAGTTCTGGTGCACGCGGATGGTCAAAACCACCACTACGAATTCCACTCCAAGAGCATGGATGGTCGCAGCGGCAGAGGGGATACCTGCCTTGGTTCATATGTGAGCGCGCGCCTCTCCCTTCCACCCCGCGAAGCTGGAAAATACGCCGCTGCGGTTACCAGTATGAAAGTGGAAAAACTGGGCATTTTCAACCGCACCCTCGCTGAAGTGGAAGACTTCATTGCAAAATACTACGCATAGAATAAATTTCGAAGACCAACAAGCCAGGATAGCCCTTCTAGCAAAAACCGCTGTGGAGGGCTACCATGCTCTCTGGGAACAAATGGTCGCGCAGTGGCGGGCTGCTGAAACAGATGCCGCCTGGCTGACTTACTGCGCTAATTACCTCTTCCATACTGCTGGTGTCCATTGGGCTTTGGATCCACTCTCCCTGTTCTCACGCCTCTCTCTGCCAAACAACCTGGATTTTGCAAACGACCTGGCTCCCCTGGAGGCGGTGGTTCTGACCCACAGGCATGCTGATCATCTTGATCTCGAGCTACTTTCCGACCTCGTTGATCTGCCTATCTCATGGATTGTGCCGGAGTTTATGCTAAAAGAGGTCCAAACAATCTTCATGGGGAAAACTCCGAAGGTTGTCATACCGCAGCCGGGTGTGCCGATTCAGATCAAGAACCTGGTCCTGACACCCTTTGAGGGGCTGCACTTCAGGGATGGCAATGGGGTACCGGAAATGGGCTACCTGGCGGAGTTCTCCGGAAAAAGATGGGCCTTCCCAGGCGATACCCGCCTGTTCCCGCCAGAGAGCCTGACCAAACTTGGCAGCCTGGATGGCATCTTCGCGCACCTCTGGCTTGGAAAAAAGTGTGCCCTCTACGAAACACCTCCCCTGCTTGAAGATTTTTGCCGCTTTATCACTGAGCCTGCCCCCCGCCGGCTCGTGGTCACCCACATGCACGAATTGGCGCGTAAGCCCGACGATTTTTGGGATACCAGCCACTTCTCGCAGGTGAATGCAAGATGCGGGGAACTAAACCCTGAAATCCTGATCACACCCGCCTGGACGGGGATGTCAGTTGAGCTCTAATGTCTCTGCTGCACCAATTAACTTGGTGGTTGACGCTTGCTATCACTAGAGGACAATAAGGTGATAGACAAAAGAAAACTTACTGTCAAAGAAAGTGATACTATTCAGCCACAAACGAAGTATTCCTCAATTTGTTCATTCGAAACCGGTTAAGAAAGGCTATTTATGACAAAAAGATTGAAAGTTGCCTGAAGCATGGGTAATCGTTGGCTTGAACACCAGGAAGTGGGGTAAAATTATTATTTGAAAATGGAATGATAAGTTAAAGGAGGGTAAAAATGGCCGAAATCATCAAAAGTGAAAATGTTTATATTGACTTAACGAGTCCGGAATCGGATGAACTATCTCCTTATACCACGGCATATCCTGTTAAGTTATTGTCAAATGGTCTAAAGTTGAAGCTCTCTCAAGCCGAGATTATTGTTGAGAATGTTTATAGAGCAGTAGCAAAAGCATCCCCAATCTTTGCCCAGGTTCACGAAGCAACGAAGAAGGGTTACAAATATGTCGTCAATGCTTCTGAAAAAACCCTGGAAGCAATTGAAAGTGGCAAGATTAAATTATCAACAGACAAATATGGCAAAATGTACGCTCAGGTCCGTGAGGCCAGTGGTAGGTACGGTTCGAAGTTAGATATTCGGAAAGAAGTCTTTGCAAAAGGTATCGATCCAATCCAGACGGCTAATTCATTGCAGATGAAAGCACTTCAAGAGCAAGTTCAGCAGATTGCTGACCAGATTGCAATCATAGACCAGAGTGTTAGGGAAGTAATACAAGGACAGCAGAATGACAGAATCGGATTGTACTATAGCGGATTGACCTTGTACTTAGAAGCAAGAAATGTTGTTGATCCAGAAATGAGAAAAGCCTTAATTGCGCAATCTTTACGGGCGCTTTCGGAGGCTAGATTTCAACTTGGACTAACAATGCAGTCAGACATCAAATACCTTGCTGATGGTGAGTATAAGATTGGTAAAGGAAAAAGTGTTGAATTGATTGACAGTCGCATTAATAGCATTAATCAGTCATTCTCGTTTATTCATCAGGCTACGATGCTTCGTGCTGGAATCTATTGCAGCGAGGGTGAATTAACGGCTATGTCAACTGTGCTCAATGAATATTCATATTTCATTGATGGAACCGTAGCGAAGAACGCAGGATTACTCGGACAATGTGATAGAACAGATAACGGAACCGAAAAGGGTATTTGGAAATCAAGAGCTAAGCTGAAGCTCGATGTGTCAGATTTTTACAAGCAAATAAATACACCTGATAAGACGATCTATCTTGACGTTATAAAGGAGAATAAATGATGAAAAAAATCAAAGGTTGTGTCAATGAGTCTTGTGAGGCTCATATTAAGAAACTTAAATTCAAAGAATCAGAGATATTCTGCTCAAAATGCGGAAGTCCGTTATTTCATGTATGCAAGGATTGCTTTTTCCCGCTGCCTGAAGTTAATGACAAATACTGTGTACGCTGCCATGCAAAGCATGAAGATACCAAGGTTAAAGCTGGGAAGGTCAAAGCTGGAGTTGGAGCTACAATTGCTAGCGTGGTAGCACTTGCCTTAGGCAAAAAATTCGGAAATTCAGTATTAGACAAGATAATAACTATTGGAATAAAAGCGTTTGGTTTGGTGAAAAATATAAAGGGATAAAATATACTCGCATAATTATTCATTGATAAAAAACGGTTGGCATTACAGTAAACGGAAAGTCATAATTGTTGTAGATAATATTTTAACTTCCAGATTAGTTGAGATGTAAAAAGAATGCAAATGAAATTAATCCTGTCGAAATACTCAATTTTGACAAAACATAAATATATTTTACTTTTAACTTGAATTACTGGGAATCAATTTTTTAGAAAAACACCATGTACTATCGTGCCCCCCCAGTGGTACCAATTCGGACCAAAGACCTGGATCTCATCCATTATAGGGGCTGCACGTCAGGGATGGCAATGGTGTGCTCGAGATGGGCTACCCCGTCAGCTCGTGATTACCCACATGCACGAATTGGCGCGTAAGCCCGACGATTTTTGGGATACCAGCCACTTCTCGCAGGTAAACGCAAGATGCGAAGAACTAAACCCTGAAATCCTGATCACACCCGCCTGGACGGGAACGTCCGTCAATTTCTTAAGTCACTTAAACACATAAATTTGCTTATCATGGCTAAGGATTGCCACAACTGAAGAACAACCAAGGGATTTCTTAACGATATTGTCTTTAGGGAAAGTGATACCATTAAACCACAAGAGATAATTTCAATAATTCACTTATTCGGAGCAGGTATAGAGGCAAATTATGACTAAAAGATTGAAATTGGCGCTGATCGGTGGTGCGGTGTTAGGAATTGTTTGTGTGGTCGGGGCATCCCTGCGCTCGGGTGGAATTGCCTCTCCAACTTTCATTTTTGCTCTGTGGTTCAACCGGGTCATCATTGGTTTGGCTGTTGGAGCACCGTGGCAGACTACAAGCCGGAACAAATCCTTGCTGCGCGGGGCAATTATCGGGCTGCTGGTTTCCTTTGCTTTTTACAGCTCCACGAATTTTCGGGATCCGATCAGTTTCATCGCGGGCGTTGCCTATGGCGTCATCCTCGAAGCCTTTCTTAGCCGCCTCGAAAAACAGCCGTAACTATTTCTCACATTTATTTATGGGAGGAATATATGACTTTACTGGACGACGCGATAGTTTTTGCCATCCATGCCCACAGCGGCCAACTCCGCAAAGGTACGAACACACCCTACATCCTGCACCCGCTTGAAGCTGCCGCCATCGTGGCAAGCATGACGGACGACCTTGAAATCATTGCCGCCGCGGTCCTGCACGACACCCTGGAGGACGCTCATATCTCCATGTATGAGATCGCGGATAAGTTTGGCGAGCGCGTGGCTGGCCTTGTAAACTCAGAGACCGAAAACAAGCGGGAAGATCTTCCCGCTTCAGACACATGGCTGATCCGCAAGCAGGAAACCATCCAACACCTCGACGGTGAGAAAGATCTTGCCGTGAAGATGGTGGCGCTTGGAGACAAACTCTCTAACATCCGCTCCATGTACCGGGACCACCTGGCGCTTGGCGACCAACTTTGGGAGCGTTTTAACCAAAAAGACCCCAAGAAGCACGCCTGGTATTACCGCGCCATTGCTGATGCCACCGTAGAGTTGGAGAAGTTTCCAGCATGGCAGGAATACACTGCTCTTGTGGAGAAGGTCTTCTCGTAAAAGTTTTTTCTATAAACCTGAGAGTAAGTTACAAGGGGATAGCAGGCATGCCCCGTATATTTTTGGGGGTCAATCCGGCTCACTTGTATTATTCATTTATTTTCTGTAGGGTGCGTTCCGCCTTTGAACGCACCATAATAACATCCACCTGCATTGATTGGTGCGATCAACGGAAGATCGCACCCTACCTTCTCATTTGTTGGATTCTTTTGCTCTCTGTAGGGTGCGCTCTGTTTTTGAACGTACCAAATCCGATATTATTCCCTGCGTACAAAAGTCACAATCAAACGCTTGATTACACCATCTCTCATGAATATGTGCTGACTGGTTTCTGTATCCAACCAGAGACCGCTTTGTTTCCGGGATGTTTCATCTGCATGGTGAATTTCGATTTCATCGCGATCGCCAAATTGAACGGAAACGGGGGTCTGGCAGACGAAGAAGGTCAGTGTCCCAGCCGGTAAGGTCAGAGTCTGCTGTTCGCCTAACACATCCAAATAGGCAAATCTACGCGGTGAAGAGAGCAGTTCAGATGAATCAAGTAAATAGGAGTCAAACACCAGCCGCCCTGCTTCGAACCGCACCCCCACCTCCAACTGGCGGGTCAGGATTTCCTCTTTTACCATCCCGGTCATGCCTGGCTGGCGCGCGCCGCGTCCTTTGGGGGTATGTGAATATGGATCGGCGGGAAAAGCGCCGTACTCAGCAGGTGTTTTCTGATACCCAAGCCCCGCACGAACATCACGGTAGAAATCGCACAGCTTTTCCGCATCAGGTTCGTTTCTAAACCGCACAGCGGTCTCCTGGACTGCCAATAGAAGTTTCGAAATCATGTGCCAATAGACGCTCCCCAAGCCCTCATAAGCAAAGAAGGTACCGGAACGTCCGGTGAACTCGGCATGGCGGAAGGTGTTTTCAAACAAACGTTGAACAGAGTCGCTTTCCTGGTCAACCAGATCCACATACTCGGGCTGGTTTCGCAGGGTTTCCAAAACTTTACGCACATCCTTGATATTGCGCAGGCTGCTGCCAAAGTGAAACAAGCCGTGAATGTCCTGGGTCAAAAGGGTCGTATCCAGATTTGCTACCAATCGGGCAGGTAACTGCAAATGGTTGAGTTGTTCAGGCAGCAAAGTATTCTTTTTGAGGAAAGAGGGTAAAACCCGATCTGGATAGAGGATATACGTGTGCTGGTCCGCCCGGAAAAGTGAACTTAGTCGCAGACTCTCCAGGAGCGAAAGGGACTCCTCAGCATTCAACACACCAGAAGAGAGGATTGAAACTTGCCCTTCAAGCATTTCATAAAGGCGGTCCACATGGGCTCGCCCTGGTTCAATGCGCAGTAAATTATAAGAATGATAGAGCGCGTCCGGGCGCCGGTTGGCTCGTAAACTATGCTCCAGGTATTCCTGCGCGGTTGCCAGAAACGCTCGTAATGCATCTGCAGACAACTGGCTCAGGTCTCCGCTGAATCCATGGGCGTAAATCCCAGAGCGATAGCTGCTGCCAGCCTCGCCAAGCGCGTCCATCATCTCCCGGCGCGTTTCGGCTGTGAATTGCCCCCTTAAAGTGGGCTGGAACCTCATTAGATGCCCGGCAATGGTTTGGAGTAATTCAGCAACTTCGCTGTGAAGGGAAAACTCGCCCTCCTCATCCTTGATCAGCTCCTGGAAAAAAGCCACAAAGCGCCGCAGATAACCAAGCGTAACCACCGAGAGGCCATACCCCACCAGGGCGTTGTTCGCGTCGTTCCATTCCGGGCGCTGGGTATTCATCCAAATCCCGCCTTCCGGGACGAAGTTGACCAGTTTGGCCAACATGAGCGTGAGCAGCTTTTCGGCTAGTGAGGCATGCACAACGCTGCCATCCGCGGCAAACAGCAAGCGTCCGTCATTGCCATGTTGCCGCACCCGCTCTGCAATGTTTTCATTCAGCAGGTGATCATACACGATCGTGCTGTGCGGATCTTTCTGTAACTCCTTGTAGGTTTTGATGCGATAGGGCACATTCGCATAGCTCAGAACTGGAATGTCCAGCCGCTGACGCAGCTCCCCGGGATGAAAACGCTCACTGGCTTCCATCAGTTTGAGCAAATAGATAATTTGATGATCGCTCCAGTAACCGATATTCGCCCAGGGATTGCCTTCTTCAGGCACTTCCCAATCCAAACCAGCACGGCTAATTCGGTAAGGGTTATATCCATCCGCCGTAGTAGCACACAAAAAAGTATCCACCGTGGATTCCACGAACTCGGGGAAGGAATACACCAGGGCTTCCCAATTTTGGAAGATGTCACGCCAATTACCCGCGTAATCCAGGCGTTGCGAGCCGTCCTTATTTTTCAGGTTGATGGAAAACACATTCCATGGTCGGCTGGGATCGCCATGCCGGCGGCTGAATGTGAGGGGCAAATAGGTGTTCAGCAAACGGCGCAGGCTGGGATCACTCAATTCAGCAGCGCGAGAACGCATTTCCGAAAGACTAAATTTTTCCGGCAAAGCTGCGAAGAAGTCAGCATGAACTGTTGGAAGATCTCGTTGGTGGGTGGAGAGATAATCCAGCAGGTCAGATTTTTCGATCAAATAGTTTTGAAAGAATATTCCACCGCGCATGACGTTAAAAAGGACGTTTGCGAAATGGTGCGTGCTGGCATGGATCTTCTCCGAAACCTGCAATCCATCCGCGTCTGCCACATAGTTCTGTAAATCAAGTGCGCTGAATTTAATATCCTGCTCAATCGCTTGTTGCTTCGCGTCCATGGGCGTTTTCAGGAATTCCCGCAAACGTGCCAGAGCGGTGTGATCCTGGTGAACATCCGCTGCCAAGTACCATTGGGCAATTTGATCCGCTTCCAAATGCAGGTTGGCGTGAACAAAATACGCACCGCGTTCCCCCCGAATTTCCGTCTCTGTTTCAAGGCTTCCCCCAAACCGGAAGGTGGGGAGCTGTTTGGAAGAAAGCAGCACGTGTTGCGGCTCCAGCCCAAGCTGAAAAACCACGTTTGCAACCAGCGATTCGCTGGGTTCAGCCAGGTCAGTCAATCGCGAGTTAAGGCCGAACAATCCCAGGTTTGTCTCTTCGTCCAATTCGCTGCGTTTATAGGCATCCAGCAGGCAGCTGTACACATTTTGGGTTGCCGGGCTGATGTTTGCTGGAAGAATGTTCTGAAAACCATCCAGCACTTCCACATCGCACGGGGCATCCTGAGGATTGGTGTTGCTCAGCCAAACTGTCTTGATAAAACCGAAGCGGTCTCCTGTACGCCAGCTATATCGCAAAGTCAGCCCAAGAGAATGGTTGATTTCTTCAAAGATTA
>DAOOPV010000006.1:0-64831 GCA_035388405.1 Anaerolineaceae bacterium | reverse complement strand
GTAATCACCCTAACCTAACCCCAGCATCGTCTCATATGTATTGAACCCATTCAGGGGTTTGTCATTCCCTGAGGGCGGTGTTAAAATACCGAAAACATCATGAGTGATGGAGACTGATGAAAAAAAAGGTAAAGCCCTCAGAAAAGACTGAATTCAGCCCCAAGATTTTTCGTGCGAAGCCCGCTGACTGGCTTGGTGTGGCGGGTATTATGGTTCTTGGTGCGTTAGTTGGGTTAATCATCAGCCTGTTCCTGCCTCCAAAATACGAAGCGACCGCGAAACTGACTACTAACCTGGAGGTTGTCACTGGCTCTAACGTGTCAGAAATCATGGTTGATTCCCAGGTGGACCTTGTAGGAACGCTTTTGCTTCATTCTGATGTGGTTGAGATGGTCAGACAAAGCTTGGAAGATCAGGGAATAAACTACACCGTTGCTGAGTTGACTGGGAGAACCAAGATTGAGCGCCAATTGATGAGTACCCTGATCAAAGTGAGGGATAATGATCCGGAAGTGGCAGCTCTCATCGCGACTATCTGGGCAGAAAAAGCCTACGAGCGTTTGAATGAGGCGTATACGCATGCACTCTCTCTTTCGCAAGCCAAAGCCACGCAGGATTTGCTAACGGTCTGCAGTAAAGATACAACGAAGCAGGCGCTGCCTTTTTGCCAATCATTGACAGAGGAAAAAGCTGCGCAACTTGCGGTTGAAACTAAGAGTATCATTTTGCAGGAAAGTCCCTTGAGTCTGGGTCTAACCTCGGAGTTAAATATCAGCCAGTATCAGGCAGCACTCACACCGGACCGTCCGATTGCATATCAACGATCAATTTTAATTCTTGCAGGGGCACTGGCAGGTTTGGTTTTGGCTTTAATTCTTGGGGAATTACTTTCGAAAGAAACAGAGCGTGAGTAAATTCAGGGAAACCCTTGCAGACGTAAGCTGGAAGCTGTTGTTGGTGACTTTGCCCATCACGAGTTTTCCTCTGCTCTCGAAACTTTTTTCCGGGACCATGGTCGCCCCTCTATCATTTTTGCCGATGGTACTGCTAGTCTTAGTCGTTGTGTTACCTGAATTTCTAAAGCGTAAAGCATTTCCACGACAATTTCAACCTCTGTACATTTTCTTTTTGATCGCTGTTTTTTCACTAGCGCTTGCTTTCCTCAGGGAATTACCAAGTTTTCGTACGATCCCGGTTTGGAGAAACGCTTTAGAAGGTTTGGTAACCCTGCTGTTTGGGTTTGGGTTTTATCTTGTCACAATTTATTGTTTACGAGATCAGAAACAAATACGCGATGCGTTGCGATGGATCAATTTGGGCGGGGCTATCATTATCCTGGTGGTTGGTCTTCAGTACGTAACCTACAAGCTGTCTGGCACATTCCCTCAGGTCTTAATTTCCTTTCAGGGGATTATTTCCAGTTCTGGCAGGCTTTTTGACGGTCGTGCCACTGGCCTGGCCTACGAGCCTTCATGGTTGGCACATCAGCTGAACATCCTTTACATCCCGATTTGGTTCGGTTTCACAACACAAAATGAAACCATTTACCACCGAAAGTTGTTTGGAAGGATCCCAATCGAAGCTCTCCTGCTCACAGGCGGAATTACGAGCATGTTCCTCAGTTTCTCCAGGATCGGATGGCTGACGATAATTGCAGTCTCCATGTTTCTTTTTTTCAGACTCGCAAATTCTAAGATAAACAGATTGTTGGAAAGAAAAGAAAAAGAGACAGGATCAAAGCACAACGCATGGCGATCAATCTTTTCCAAGTTCATACTCTGGCTTCTCTTGCTTTTGATCATGCTGCTGTTAATCTTTTCAGCCGGACAAATTATGAGGCGAGTTGATCCGCGGATGGAACAACTGTTCAACCTCAAGGTATTACAGCAATATGGGATCATGGGTTGGGCAGGTCGGCTTGGTTTTGCTGAGAGAATCATCTATTGGCAATCAGCTTTCAATGCCTTTGTGGATCATCCGTTTTTTGGTACTGGATTAGGAGTGGCAGGCTACTACTTCCCTGAAACAACACCCAGTTTTGGCTATCGCTTGCCTGAAATTCTTTCAGCTTTGCTCTATGACAATTTCATCCCCAACGCCAAGAACTTATGGGTGAGACTGCTGTCAGAGACCGGCATAGTCGGATTTTCATTTTTCATAGCCTGGGTGGTGGAGCATTGGCGGGACGCAAAAGACATCGAAAAGCGTAAACACTCCGGGCTTTTTAAGGCAATGGGGGTGGCAGGCCAACTGTTGATCATCGCCCTGATTGTGGAAGGCTTTAGCCTGGACACGTTTGGTCTGCCTTATTACTGGATTGGTTTTGGCCTGATCGTTGCCAGCTGGCGTGCTAAATCGTGGAACCAGGCTTCGAAGTCGAAGCATAAGTCGGCGTAAAAGCGGAATCGAGTAATTCCCACAAACCAGAGCTTTTATTGCTGCCGAAGGAAGCTAATCTTTCCTCAGCTCCTTGAATCACGCGCAGGTGGTTCTGAACCTCTTCTTTTGTTCTTTCATCTGCCTTGGCTTCAGCCAACATTACAGCCATTCCCCTCGCAAGTTCCGGGGTGATGTTTGGATTGGCATCCCAGGCAGCCTTAAACGGTGGGCATGCTGCCAAGCCGAGTAGGATCGGGTAGGTTTTTTTGCGCGTTGTAAGGTCGGTGAGGTTGGACTTACCGGTGGTGCTTGTGTCTCCCCAGATGCCAAGGTAGTCATCCTGGATCTGAAAAGCCAGGCCAGCGTGCTCACCAATCTCTTCAAGGAGAACATCAGTTTCATCCTCCACACCGACAAGCAGGGCTCCAATTCTTATGGAGCCTGAAATCAAGCGCGATGTTTTCAGACGAATCATCTCGAGGTACTGGTCAACAGAAATGTATTCACTTGTCTCAAAATCCATATCCAGATATTGTCCACGGATAACATCCATGGAGGCCTGACGAAAGACTGAGTAGGCTCTGGCAAAATTAGAGGGATTCACCAGCGCTTCAACCTCATAGAATATGTCATGCGCCATCGTGGACAGGAAGTCGCCAACATTCAAAGCCTGCGCCAGTCCGTATTTCCGCCAGAGGCATTCACGTCCATGGCGGGTCTCACCCTGATCTTCGATGTCATCGTGAATTAGAGTGTAGTTGTGCAGCACTTCCATTGCCACAGCAGCTGGCATAAGATCCATGGGTTGACCGCCAAACATCAAACCGCCGGAGAGCAAGAGCATCGGCCGCAGACGTTTACCGGTTTTAGAGGAAGGGTCATTCCAACCAAAGTGATAACTGACCATTTCGCGCAGACCCGGAAGGCTTTCCGGAGTGCGGGCGAGCACAAGATGTTTAAGGCTATCTTCGAACGGATCTTTTAACTCAATCAGGTCGTTCATAACTGCTCGATGCCTTCCAGGTGATTGATGTTCCATTCTGGTAGGGAGGAGACTCCACAGGCAAACATGGCAACCTTTAGCTGCGCTTTGATCGCTTCGATCAGATTGATCAAATCGGCTTCTCCGAGATTCGCAGTGAGCAAGAACTTACGGGCAAACCCGCCAAGTTTGGCGCCAAGGGCGAGAGATTTGGCAAGATCTGCACCATCCCGCAACCCACCGGAGGCGATGATGAGAGGATTGCCTTCAAGATTCCGCAGTTGAAACAGATTTCGGGCAGTTGGGATTCCCCAATCAGCAAAGGCTGAATGGATGGAAGCTTTCAGAGGATCGGGCTGTCGATACATCTCGACTTTTGCCCAGGAAGTTCCTCCTGCTCCAGCAACATCGATCCCAGCCACACCAACCTCCAGCAGTTTCCGCGCATTATCAATGTCGATACCCCAACCTACTTCTTTCACCAGGACGGGAACAGGAAGTGATCGGCATACCTGTTCAATTTTTGGCAGTAAGCCAGAAAAATCGGCATTACCTTCCGGCTGGAGAGCTTCCTGAAGGGGGTTGAGATGCAGATAGAGCGCGTCCGCCTCAAGCATATCCACGGCTTTTTTGTACTCGTCAATTCCATAGCCATAATTGAGCTGAACAGCGCCAAGATTGGCAAAAATCAAGGTGTGTGGAGCAAATTTGCGGATGTTGAAGGACTCGGCTAGCTCCGGGTTTTCAATAGCCGCCCGTTGAGAACCAACCCCCATGGCGATTCCGCACTGCTCTGCCGCCAAAGCGAGGGTACGGTTGAAGGCTTCACCAGCAGCCGTGCCGCCTGTCATGGAAGAGATCAGGATCGGAGCTGAAAGTGGTTTTTTGAAAAGGATCAATGATGTGTCGACGCGTTCAAAATTCAACTCTGGCAGAGCTTTATGCTTTAGATCAATCTTTTCAAAACCGGTTGAGATAGAGGACTGTACATCCTGCTCAAGGTTGATCTCCAAATGATCATTTTTTCGTTGTGGAAGAAGCGCATCTTTTTTCATCATAAAGTGTTATAGTAGAGGCTACAAAAAATGTCAAATTAGTTAAAGTCATTATAACAATAGAGGTAAAAATGGAACAAAACGAAATCTTCGAAGCAGTCAAGACAGTAGTAATGGATGTCCTGAAAATTGATGGGGATGATATCACGCTCGAAACCCGTTTCATCGAGGATCTCAAGGCTGATTCGATGGATAAGTTCTTCCTGATCGATGGATTCTGCGAGAAATTTGATGTCAATATTTCAGATGAGGACGCCAGAAATATTCACTCAGTCGGGGACGCAGTGAAAGCCATCGAAGCAAACAAACAATAAATTACGAAAAGGCAAACTACAGAGGCATTCCAGAATATGGGATGCCTTTTGTATTTAATCTATTCAACAAATTACGTTTTCACACAACTCCTTTACAAAGAATTTACCTCTTGTGTGCAGATAGGTAGAATGACATTAGTGAGGTAGCTATGTCTGAAAATAAGCAAAATAAATCCAAAAGTACTGCTCCGGATTGGTCGGACGAAGAGAAAGCGGCCATGCAGGAGCGAGCCAAAGAGCTGAAAGCTGAAAAGGCAAACCGAAACAGGGCAAGTGATGAGCAAGCTGTGATGGAAAAGATTGGCGAAATGCCTGAGGCTGAGCGGGCAATAGCAACAAGATTGCACGAACTGATCAAACAGAAGTTTCCTGAGCTACATCCAAAAACCTGGTACGGAATGCCTGCTTACCAGCTTGACGGAAAGACCCTGATCTTTTTCCAAAGCGCACATCGTTTTGGTTCAAGGTTCAGCACTTTAGGCTTTAGCGATACCGCAAAGCTGGATGATGGTCCGTTTTGGCCGACTTCTTACGCGTTGCTTGAGATGGATACCACCGTTGAAGCGAAGGTACGCGATCTAATCCGGAAGGCGATCGGTTAAAAAAGTGGCTGGTAACAAAGACCAGCCACTTTTGCTAAATTAACACGAATTAACCGCGCAGATATTCCTGCAAGGATTCTTTGCTCACGCGGAAAGCGCTGCCGATCTTGCGCGCTTTGAGTTCCCCGGCGTTGATGGCTGCGAGCACATCTTCTTCAGACACCTTCAGGAAACCAGCAGCTTCGGCGGGTGTCATGATGTCAGGCATACCAGTGGCAGCTGCGGGAGCTGTCGGCTGAGTTTGAGACTGACCCTGAGTCATGCCAGCAAGCGATCCGGACAGGACGTTACCAATTCCCATACCAGCGCCAATTCCGGCTGTAAGACCCGCTCCACCTGAGGGGTTCTGGGCGGCGTCGCGCATGGCATCGGCAGCCTGTAGCTGGGTGTAGGTTTGCATGTCGAGCATGCCCATTTCGCGCAGTTCCTTAGCGGACTTGTCAGAAGGCTTAAGATTGCCAATATAGAACGATTTCAACAGTAAGCCGATTGCCAGGAAGTCATCCTGTGCTTTCGCGCGTACACCAGCCCCAAGTTCATCGGTGAGGCCGATCAGGTCGAGAACGTTCTTTTGCGTAGTAGTCTCACCGAGCAGATCTTGCAAGCGTGAGAGCAGCATGGTGCGAAGACGGTTTTCAATGTCCGATGTTCGATATGCGCCAAGTTGACCAACGATCTGGGTTACGAATTGCTGCGGATCTGTGACCTGGAAGCTATAGGTGCCAAAACCCTGCAGAAGGGCAATGCCTAGCCCAACACCAGTGTTGCGGACAATGATTGGTTGTGGGGTGCCCCATTTGCGATCAGCAAATTCGCGCATGGAAACGAAGTAGATCTCAGCAGTGAACGGGGTTCGATCTCCAAAAAGCTTACCAAGCAGGTCGGTCAATAGCGGCACGTTTGCAGTGGTGATCGTGTGGCGTCCGGGACCAAGCACATCCAGTGCGCGTCCGTCGCGGAAGAAGACAGCCGCCTGGGATTCGCGGACAATTACCTGCGAACCAAAACGGAGATCGGCGACACCAGTTTCGGGAAAACGATGAACCAGCTCATCAGCCATCTCGCTGGGATATTCAACAACATCAAATACTCTTGCCATATTATTCCTCCAAGATTTTTTGAACTATTTTTTTATGCAATGCCCTTAAGGGCATTCGAACGCTTGTTGAAGAGATCAACGCATTCCTGACCGACAGAGATCAAATGACGGAGTGCAGCCGGCAGACCATCTGTGCCGATGGAGGATTCAACGTTGTCGATCGCAGCGGATACAGTTGCACCTTTTTCCAACAAATCGGAATCAAACTGATAAATGTTCGACAACTCTTCTTCTTTGATTTTGATTGCATCAAAAAGGCCAGCATAGCCGTAAGAGGCAGTCCGGACCCGATCGATGAATTGACGCAGCTTGATGGCAGCACTTTCAAGATCATCAATGTAAGCCAGGCCACCCTGTGAAATCAAGTCACGCTGCAGACCGGAAATTCGCTGATAGTGAGCCTCGTACTCATTGGCAATGGTTTCACGCAGCAATTTATCGGACAATCTGCGATCACCGCGTTCGACATAACCCTTAAATCCGGGAATCTTGGATAGCAACTTTTTTAATGGGTCGCGATCCTCAGCCACTTTATCAAAAATATCACTCATGTTGCTCCTTTTCTTTCTTAGAACTACAGAATAATCTTAGATGTTTCGCGCCACCCTGGCAATAGATTATCTAAGGTTCTCACAGATTTACAAAAACATTATAATGGAAAAAATCGATTCCATCGGAGGATTGTATGGCTTCAGGCCAGGGAAACCGTCTTGGTCCCTTAGAGTACTTTTTGATCATCGTCCTGATCTTGATGATCCTCTTTACATTGCTATCCATTTTTTGGCCAGCAATACAACTTTTTTACCAAAATACCTTTGCTTCCTGATCAGCTCTGGATGTATGAATAAAAAGCAACCAACTTGGATGTGGAACGCAATTGATTGGATTTTTCCTCCCCATTGCCTGGGTTGCGGTTTAGAGGGAGAAATAATTTGTTCGGAATGCTATGCATCTATTAAGCGCGTTCCAGTAAATGTGTGCCCTTACTGTAATTCGTATGTCAGCACGAGTGGGCACTGCCCCAGTTGTGCGAATCGTAGACCGCCGTATGCACAATTCAGGGCGTTTGCATTTTATGGTGGGGTGATCAGGGAGGCTGTACACCATCTGAAATATCAAAACGATATAGGGGTTGCACGGGTGTTGGCTGGCTATCTGGTAAAAGTGATCCAGGCAGAAAACTGGGATTTTGATTTGGTTATCCCGGTTCCTTTGTCGAAGACCAAACAGGAACAGCGAGGGTACAACCAGGCCGAAAGGCTTGCCAGACCTGTGGCAGAGACGCTGAAAAAGCCAATTTCTACGGATGGTTTACACAGAATTCGGGAAAACGCTTCTCAGGTTGACCTGGATGTAAATTCGCGCAGGGAGAATGTGAAAGGCGTTTTTGAAGCCGATCCTGCGATTGTAAAGGGGAAAAGGATCTTGTTGATAGATGACGTCTTTACGACTGGAGCGACCCTTGAATCGGCATCAGGGGCACTTAAAGACGCAAGATCGGGTCTTGTATATGCTGTCACGGTAGGGAAGTCAGATTTCAATGCCAATTGAATTTTTGTTTCAATTACATATCAGGTATAATTCCATAAAATCATCCAGGAGGTTCCCATGGCTCTACATATGGATATTTACACAAAAGACCTTGATTTGACCGACAAAATCAAGGAATACGCAACCAAAAAAGTCGGTAAGCTGGATAAATTTCTCAGTGAGATAGGCGAGTGCCGCGTCGACCTTAGCTATGCCAAGACTGCACGAAATGCTTCAGATCGCTTCATCGCCCAGGTAACTATCAGGGGAAAAGGATTTATCCTTCGCTCAGAAGAGAGGGCAGATAGTATCTACGCCGCGATTGACGCCACTGTAGACAAGATGACCCGACAGATTGAGCGATTCAAGGGAAAGCACTGGCGTAAACGTGGTCCAGAGACCGCTGAGGTTGCTGAAGTTACTCCGGCAGAAGAAGTCGATGAAGAAGAAGCAGTACCCGTGATTGTCCGAAGAAAAACCTTTACCCTGACTCCCATGGACGAGCAGGAAGCGCTGGAACAACTGCAGCTGCTTGGGCATGAAGACTTCTTTGTGTTCTTCAATGCTGATACTTCAAAGATCAATGTTTTGTATCGACGCCGTGATGGAACCTACGGTCTGATTGATCCAATTGTTGGCTAAGTTTTAACAAGATTACAGACATGCAGTCCCACGTGGGACTGCATGTGCGTTAAAATAAGCTTGGGAGTACAAGATTATGACATACGAAGATGATGATGATTTGATTATGACCCCTGATCTTAACGGAGAAAATGAATTTAACCTGCCTTCGATTGCTAACTCTATCAGCGAAATTCTGAAAGCAGTCGGCGAGGATCCTGGACGCGAAGGATTGATCCGTACACCGGAGCGAGTTGCGCGAGCTTACCAGGAAATCCTGGGAGGCTATCAGACTGATCCGGTCAAACTGGTGAACGGGGCGCTTTTTAACGTCGATTATGATGAAATGGTCATCGTTAAGGACATAGAATATTTCAGCTTATGCGAACATCACATGCTGCCATTTTTTGGCCGAGCTCACGTTGCTTATGTTCCCAAGGGGAAAGTTCTTGGACTATCTAAGATTCCCCGAATTGTAGATATGTTCGCGCATAGATTGCAAGTGCAGGAGAGAATGACGCAGCAGATAGCTGAGTTTATTCAAGAAGTCATTAATCCTTGGGGTGTTGGTGTGGTGATCGAAGGGCAGCATCTGTGCATGATGATGCGTGGTATCAAAAAAGAGCAGGCCAAGATGACAACCTCTGCTATGCTTGGGGGATTCAGAAAACGCATCGAGACCAGGATGGAGTTCCTGAACCGGATCTCAAATTAGCTATTGTCCGCGATTGCTTCTCGAAAAATTTCAACCCCGACCCGGGCAGTATTCGCGACGAATTCGGGTTTCTCAATTCTTATGGTGACTGCATTTATGCCAAACCTGGCAAGCAATATTCTCGCAAGATCATCAGCCAGGGCTTCAAGCGTGAAGAATTGTGTTTCAGCAACGCGAGCGATTACTGACTTGGCAACAGTTGAATAACTAACGGTGTCTTTGATGTCGTCTGTCAATCCGGCGGGTTGTAGATCCGTGTAGAGAGTTAAGTTGATCAAAAGTGTCTGTGGTTGATCACGTTCAGGGGACTTCACACCAACTATCCCAGTCGCACGTAAGTCTGTGATGATAATCTTGTCCATATCGACCTGTTCTAGAGGAATTCACCGCCATCAACGCGAATGACATGCCCAGTCATAAAATCCTGGCTCAGGATATGCAGCACATTTCTGGCTATCATCTCCGGGCTGCCAATACGTCGCAGTGGGATTTGACGGTCCGCTACAACCTGCAGATCGACATGCTCATATCCCTGAAGAGGCAACATTGTTCCAGGAGCGATCGCGTTAACGCTGATATTCGGGGCCAGTTCAAGGGCAAACATAGCAGTCAAGGTGTTGATCGATTGCTTTGTTAACCGGTAACCGAAGTGATCAGTTCCATTGCGGAAAACTTTTGCGTCACTGATATTAATGATCTTTCCTTGCATATCTTTTGGAAGTTGGTTGGCAAAAGCCGAAACCAACAACCAGGGGGAAAAGAGATTTATGTTGAATACACGGTAAATCTTTTCTGGGGAAACCGCTTTTCCGTATCCAGGAGGATAAATTCCGGCGTTATTGATCAAAATATCGACGTGACCGAATTCTTTGCAGACCTGGCTCATCAGATCCTGAACATGCGTGATATCTTCCAGGTCCTGCTGGAAGACACGGGCCTTTCTGCCCATTTTTTCAAGATCGGATTTTACCTGGCTGACAGATTCTACAGATGTGTTGTAGTGTAATGCGAGGTTACACCCCGCTTCGCCGAGCGCGAGGGCAATTGCTCGACCAAGGCGAATACCACTGCCGGTGACCAGAGCATTTTTTCCTTTTAGGTCCATGTGCATCTCATCTTTCTCAGATAGTTAATCTGTCTTAACTAATCCATCAATATTGAGGCAGTGCTAAAAGATTCAATGGTAGAATTTTACCATCCCGGACCATAAAATTGTTGGAGGTCGTACATGACGAAGATCAATCTGGAAAAAGCTTTACAAACTATCAGGTTCCTCTCAGCTGACGGTGTGCAGAAGGCGAATTCTGGTCACACCGGTCTGCCTATGGGGACGGCAGCACTTGCCTACACCCTCTTTATGCGTCACATGAAGTACAACCCTGCAGATCCCAAGTGGTCTAACAGGGATCGTTTTGTACTTTCTGGTGGGCATGGTTCTATGCTGATTTACAGTATGCTTTACTTGACAGGTTACGATGTTTCCATGGAAGACCTGAAGCAATTTCGCCAATGGGGCTCCATCACGCCAGGTCACCCTGAGTGGGGACACACTCCTGGGGTTGAAACCACCACCGGACCGCTCGGGCAGGGATTTGCAACCGGGGTCGGCATGGCGATTGCTGAGCAGCACCTGGCAGCGATTTTCAATAAACCAGATCATACGGTCGTGGACCACTTCACCTTCGGTATCGTCACAGATGGAGATCTGATGGAAGGCATCAGCTCCGAAGCGGCTTCACTGGCAGGGCACCTAAGATTGGGAAAACTGATCTATTTGTACGACGATAACCAGATAACCATTGAAGGTTCAACCAAAATAACATTCACCGAGGATGTAGCCAAACGATTTGAGGCGTACGGGTGGCATGTTCACCATGTCGCCGATGGAAACGATGTGGAAGAAATTGATGCTGCCGTGGAGAAAGCCAAAAAAGACCCTCGACCATCGCTAATACTATGCCGTACCACGATTGGCTACGGTCTTCCAACCAAGGCAAATACTTCGGGCATCCACGGCTCACCGGCGGGCAAAGAAGAGCTTGCTAAAGCCAAGGAGAACGTTGGCTGGCCGGTGGAGCCTATGTTTTATGTACCTGACGAAATTCTGTCTCATTTCCGAACACGCCTGGAAGCAGGCAAACAAGCACAGGAAAAGTGGGATAGTGCGTATTTAGGTTATAAAGTAGCATATCCTGAGCTTGCAGCAGAATTTGAACGGAGACTTGCAGGGCAATTGCCAAAGGGCTGGGAAAAGAGTTTGCCAGTATTTCCAGCAAGTGAGAAAGGTTTAGCCTCACGTGAAGCTTCTGGTAAGGTCATTAACGCAATCAGCACTGTTCTACCAGAATTATTCGGTGGCTCGGCTGACTTGGCTTCGTCGGTAAAGACCTGGATGGACAAAGTTCCAGCATTCAGCCCGGAGATGCCCGAGGGTCGAAATATGCACTTTGGTGTGCGTGAAATTTCGATGGGAGCAATCGGCAACGGTTTGTTGGTGCATGGCAGCTTTATTCCATACGTGGCAACCTTCCTGGTCTTCTCAGATTATGCCAGAGGATCGCTGCGTGTAGCCGCTCTTTCAAAAATGGGAGTTATTTGGGTTCTTACCCATGACTCGATCGCTGTTGGTGAAGACGGACCTACACACCAGCCAATTGAGCACGTCATGAGCTTACGCCTCATCCCTGACCTGGTCGTACTGCGACCTGGTGACGCCAATGAAGTCGTCGAATCCTGGAAGTATGCGCTTGAACATCGCGACCGGGCAGTTGCTTTGATCCTTTCACGGCAAAACTTGCCAACTCTAGACCGCAAGGTCTGCAAACCTGCAAAGGGAGTAACGAAGGGTGCGTACACTCTCTACGAAACTGAAGCGGGAACACCGGACATCATCCTGATGGCAACTGGCTCTGAACTTAGCCTGGCTCTTGAGGCAGGAAAGAGGCTCGAGAAACAAGGTCGCAACGTGCGAGTGGTGTCCTTCCCGAGCTGGGAGTTGTTTGAAAAACAATCAAAGAAATATCAGCAATCAGTCTTACCCACTGAAGTGAAGCGGCGCGTCTCAATTGAAGCAGGCGTAACCACAGGCTGGCAGAAATATGTTGGCTCTGAGGGTGTTACGATTGGCATCGACGAGTTTGGCAAATGCGGACCAGGTGAGATCGTACTTGAAAAATTTGGTTTCACAGTTGACAACGTTGTGAAATCAGCGCGTAAGCTTTTTTAGAAAACAGGAGAGAAGGAATGAACCGATCTGAATCATTAAAGCAAGCTGGGCAATCCGTCTGGTACGACAATATCGAGCGGGGAATGCTCATCGATGGGGAAATGGCGCGCATGATCAAAGCCGGAGAGGTCTATGGAGTCACTTCCAATCCCAGCATCTTCGAGAAATCCATCAGCAGCAGTGCGGCGTATGATGATACTCTGCAATCCATGGCCTGGGCAGGGCTGAGTAAGGACCAAATCTATCTCGAATTAGTCCGGGAGGATATCCAGGCAGCGGCAGATCTATTCAGGTCCGTGTACGAAGCTACAAATGGCTTAGACGGCATGGTTAGCGTCGAGATCAATCCACTGCTTGCAAACGATACTGAGAAATCTATCGAAGATGGGCGAGCCTTGTGGGCTCAGATGAACCGCAAGAATGTCATGATCAAAGTGCCTGCCACCAAAGCCGGACTGCCTGTGATTGAGACCCTGATCAGTGAAGGTATCAATGTCAACGCGACCCTGATTTTTTCAATTCCCAGGTACATCGAAGTGATGGAAGCCTACCTGACGGGTCTTGAGAAGCGTGTTGAAAGTGATCTCCCGATTGATCGGGTTGCGAGTGTCGCATCCTTTTTTGTTTCACGGATTGATACTCTCGTGGATAGCCGGCTGCAGGAATTTGTGGACGGTAATCCTCAGGCAGCCGACCAGGTGAGCACTCTAACCGGGAAGATTGCGGTTGATAATGCCCGTCTGGCATACCAGGAATTCTTGAAATTCTTTGCCTCTGATCGGTTTGAGAATCTCAAACAATATGGAGCCCAGGTGCAACGACCGCTTTGGGCTTCAACGGGCACCAAAAATAAATCCTATTCCGATACCTTATATGTTGATGAACTGGTCGCACCTGATAGTGTCAACACAATACCTCCAGCGACATTAACCGCGTTCCTGGATCACGGTGATACCGAAGCACGGATTCAACAAGACTTACAGCGGGCAACGGATAACTTTAACCTGCTTCCAGAGCTCGGATTTGACTTCCTCCGTATTGCCCAGGAACTAGAGGAAAAAGGTGTTGATCAGTTTTTGCAGGCTTACACCTCGCTGCTTGAGACAATTGAAGCTAAGCGCGCATTCTTTAAAGCAGAGCTGGCTGATTTGGGTGATCCAGTTCGGGCTGCTGTCAAGAAAGCAGCCGACGAGGTTTATTTGGGCAGTTTGTTTGAACACGAGCCTTCATTCTGGACCAAGGATGAAACGGGCTACGATGAAATTCGGAATCGTCTGGGTTGGCTGAGTTTGCCAGGGCAGCAGTTTTCGATCGTCGAGGAATTGATTGCCTTCAGGGATAAGCTGTTATTGGATGGATTTGAGTATGCCTTCGTGCTTGGCATGGGCGGCTCCTCGCTGGCTCCGGAAGTGATAAGCCAGGCTATTGCGCCTATGAGCGAAAAGGGGTTGAAACTCCAAATCATCGACACCACCAGCCCGGATGAGATCGCTTTCAGGTTGCGCGCAATTGATCTGAAGAAGACCCTGTTCATTGTCTCCAGCAAGAGTGGTGGAACCAGCGAAACTACATCTGCTTTCAAGTATTTCTGGGCAGAATTGGAAAAGATTGATCCTGATAATGTTGGTCAACATTTTGTAGCCATAACTGACCCAAATACATCGCTGCAGGACCTGGCTTATCGGAAAGGTTTCAGGAAGATCTTTAACGCCCGGCCGGATGTTGGCGGACGGTATTCTGTCTTCACTCACTTTGGCCTGGTGCCGGCAGCAGTAATGGGCATTGATCTGCACAAACTGCTTGGGCAGGGCAATGCTTCGGACCTTCAGAGCCGTAAAAACGTGCCATATCCCGCGAATCCCAACCTGATGCTGGGATTGGTGCTGGGTGAGGCCGCAAAGCACGGAAAAGACAAATTAAGCTTCATTGCTGAAGGATTTGCTGGCAGCCTGGTGCCCTGGCTTGAGCAGTTGATCGCTGAAAGCAGCGGCAAAGAGGGTAAGGGCATTCTGCCGATTGAGAATGAACCAATCCTGGACGGTCAAAGCTATCCTGAGGATAGAATCTTTATCTATCTCAAGACGGATGGAACCAAATCGGAATTGGTCGAAAAATTGAAGCAGGATGGGCATGTTGTTTTGACGATTGCTGTGCCCGAACCATACGCGCTCGCCAAAGAGTTCTATCGCTGGGAATACGCGACTGTGATTGCATGCGCAGTACTGCAGGTGAATGCGTTTGACCAACCGAATGTGCAGCTGAGCAAGACAATTGCTAAAGATGTGATCACTTCATACCAGAAAAGTGGCAAACTGGAAGATGGAGAGCCGATCTGGGAAAACGATGAAGCGATTGTCTTCGGCTTCAGAAATGAAGAAGCATTGAAAGAAACAGACCTCAAATCGTTGCTATTGGCTTATGCCAGGGGGGTGCCGCAGAAAGGTTATGTTGTTTTGAGTGGTTTCATTCCTCGTCTTGAAGAGAATTTCAAATTCCTTCAGGCATTGCGGGAACAGATTTTGAATTCTGTCAACAAAGCAACAACCTTGGGTTTTGGTCCCCGATTCCTGCATTCCACCGGGCAGCTCCACAAGGGCGGGCAGCCAGGGGGGCTATTCTTCCACTTCACCAAGGACGCAGAACTAGACTTTGAAATCCCAGGCGAAGGCATGAGCTTTGGCACCTTGCAGAGAGCTCAGGCATTGGGCGACCTCCAGGCATTAGTTCAGAAGGAACGTCACGCTCTGAGGATCCACCTGAAGAGTTGAGCAGAACGATAAAAATAAGGCAGTGGTTCGAGCCACTGCCTTTTCATTTAATCGTTGGGTAAACCCGTCATTGGGATATCCCTGGGAGCTTCAACCACAAATGCGTATCGTAAAAGGGTTGTTGACTTAGGTGCAAGGGGCAATTTCCAAATCAAACGGTTTAGTTCATCAGTCTTAGTCGGCTTTGGTTCCACGATATCGAGGCGCACCTTAATGTCGTCCTCACGGGAAACCGGGATATTATCCTGGATTTCGGCATTCAGCGTCTCAGAAGACGAATTGGTAATTTTTATCTGATACTTGTAAGCCCGCACATTACGATCCTGCAGAACTTTTTTGCTGACTTCTTGTTGCAGGATCTCACGTTCCACGATGATACGCTGATCAGAACCAAAACTGATTTCTTTCTTCCCGCCTGCAGGGATAAGGTCAAAATGGCTTTCCCCTAGATACTCGCCATCGAAGAAAAGGGCGACCTTTCCAGGCATGAGAGTGAACTTGGAGTCGTTGGTGAGCTTTACCCGGCGGAAAGCGTCTGCGGTAATTTTTGGAATGATAAGCAGATCGACCTCTGAGGGAAGATCCAGAGTGACGATGTTCAATTTTGTGGCGGTGTCCTTGCTCGGAACAGAAACAACATGCGGAAGTTCGAAATGCATGCTAACTCCCTGGTCCTTAACTACAGCGGATGGTGCTTCCATAAGCGCATCAAACTTCTCTTCCGAAACTTCGCGAGCTTTCATCATCGGTCTTGGAGCAGCTGACATGATCATCGGCTGCATGGCGTCTGGGGCTGCTCTGGGTGGTGTGTAGCGTCTCAGGTACCAGGGATCCAACTCAGGGAGGTCCCTAAATCCCATAGGTTGCGAGGTGGAGAGACTCATTTCGACCTCATGCCAATCCTCACCTGTCCTCTGCGTAACCTCTGCTTCGTAGGCAAGTTTCAATTGATAACCGTCCAATGACGCTCGATAAACCGGTTTCCAGCCGCAGGAACGCTGGAGATGGCTTAATTCAAGTTTGATACTTACTTCTTCTGTTGTCTCAATCCGCAACTTGACCAGTGTGTTTTCGTGGTTTCCACGACTGCTCAGGCTTTGGTAGAGCAGCTTCTTTTCTTTGAGCTCATCTTCAAGAATTTGTAGAGCAATATGCAGTGTTGATTGCTCTTGAATGTAATTTTCGCGTTTGGAGTCAATTTGTCCAACCTGGTTGAAGTGTTCCTCAATCGTCAGTTTGTCCTGGGTGAGGGCGTAAACGATGTTACGCGTTTCCGAAAGCAAGCCATCAATGTGTGCAATTTTGGCAGCAGATCCAGAGATCCGTTGCTGGGCGGATTGGATTTCTTCACCCAACGCCCGTATCTCAGCTTCAAGGCTGGCCAGTTCTTCCCGGTTTGCCAGGGCAGTCACAACCCTGTCAACTGTCACATCCCTAAGCACAACCGCCTGAGAAGTAGCTTTTAAGTTGACGCTAACCGATGAAGGGTCTATGGTTCCAGGAATTGCCTGGAGCTGGACTTCGTGGTCGCCTGCCGGCAATTGGAAGGTTGCCATGCGAGTGACTCGGGCACTAGCTGGATAAAGAATGATCTTTGCAATGGTTGTTTGAATGTCAGTCATAGGAACCCCATTTCTCTTGAGTTGTTTCATTGTATAATTTTTGCGATCGATAAGCAAGAAATGGACATGCAATTTGAGAATTCTTGGAATTGACCACGGAAATGTGAGAATTGGGATAGCGATCAGCGATGAAACTTGCAGCTTAGCCCGACCCTTGAGCATTATCAACCACGTTTCCCGGGCACAGGATGCTGAAGAAGTGCGCAAACTTTGTGAGGAACAAGGATGCGGGATGGTCGTCGTTGGTATCCCTTATGATTCTGATGGGGGGGAAGGATCCAGAGCGCGTTCCGTCTTACGATTTGTGGAGAAATTACAGTCCGTTTGCAGTGTTCAAGTCAGAACCTGGGATGAATCTTTTTCCACACAAAATGTGATCTCTACCAGCTTGGAAATGAAAAAAAGTCGTAGTTCCCGAAGACAAGCGCTCGATGATAAGGCTGCAGCAATAATTCTGCAGAGTTTTCTCGATCACTGCGCTGAACCTGGCGAGGGCGCAAATGCCTAAAAAACGCAAGCCAGTTTTCCTGATCTTTTTCTTGCTTATGGCGATCGTGCTGACAGCAGGGCTGGTGTTTGTGACTTACCAAACCAGGGAAACTTTCGGGATTCCTGGCAGGTCAGTGAGTACAATCTCTGCGCTAAAAAATGGACTCTTACTCTACCAGGGTCGAAAGGAAATGTTTGCTTCGCCTGGTAATAGGCTATTGGAAGAAAAGGTTACCATCGAGCCTGATCAATCCATCCAACAACTTTGCAGGAACCTGGAGCAAAAGAAACTGGTTGAATCTGGCGACCTCACCTGTACTTACCTTATTTATTCGGGAAAGGATCGGAATATTCAACCAGGCAACTACACGATTCCAATCGGTTTGAATGGCGTCGAAGTCGCAAATTTGGTTTCCGATGTGACTCAACGGGATAAGCAGTTCATCATTTACGCTGGTTGGCGTTTGGAAGAAATTGCCGCGATGGTTGACGGGCTGGGTCTATCCTTCACTGGTTCTGAGTTCCTCACGCTTGCCACAGCTCCTCCGGATGCGTTCAGGGAGCAACTTCAAATCCCTCAGTGGATGACCCTTGAGGGTTACTTTTTTTCGGAGAATTACTCCATGAAACCTACCACCTCGCTTGAGAAATTTGTAGCAGAGATCCTGACTCGCTTTAAGACCACCGTTATGAATGAATCGTTCAATGCCAACTTGATGACCAGCGGCTTGACGCTCCATGAAGCCATCACCATGGCATCAATCATCCAGAGGGAGACCCTCGCTGAAGAAGAAATGCCGACCATTGCTTCTGTGTTCCACAATCGGCTGGCAATTGGGATGCTCCTTGAGACCGATCCGACTGTTCAGTATGCTCTGGGTTACGACGCGCAGGAAAATACCTGGTGGAAAAGTCCATTGACTTTTACCGATTTAGAGGTAAATTCGCCGTATAATACCTATCGTAATCCAGGCTTACCACCCGGACCAATTTCCAACCCGAGCCTGGCGGCGTTAGTGGCAGCAGTTTCCCCAGCAGAAACTGATTACCTTTTTTTTAGAGCCAAATGTGACGGCAGTTTGACACATAATTTTTCAAAAACATATGAAGAACACCTGAATTTTGGGTGCGATTAAAGGAGGAGAGATGCAGGTATTAGGTATAGATATTGGTGGTTCAGCGACAAAAGGTGCGATTGTAGACACAGAGACCGGTCTGTTGGTTTCAGAACGGGTGCGGATTGCCAACAAGACCATCCAGGAGCCAGCAGTTATTGTCAAAAGCATCAATAAGATCAAGAAAGAACTAAGTTACGAAGGTCCTATTGGCGCAGGTTTTCCTGGTGTGGTGAAACATGGTCAGATCTTTACTTCTGCCAACCTTCACAAAGACTGGATTGGTAAGAACCTGGAGACCATGATCACGGAAAAAACCGGGCAGTCGGCTTTGGTCCTGAATGACGCAGATGCAGCTGGATTGGCTGAGATGCGCTTTGGGGATATGGCGCTAAAACTGTATGATGTAGTCATGTTCCTTACGATCGGTACAGGTGTTGGTACAGCCATATTCGTAAATGGCAAATTGATGCCAAACACAGAGCTCGGTCACATAGAGATCCGCGGAAAGGAAGCAGAACATCGTGCTTCAGGTGCGGTCAAGACGAAAGAAAAATTGTCCTGGAAAGAGTGGGCGTCCCGTTTTAACAACGTTTTGTTGACTTATGAAGCTCTGCTCAACCCCGAAATCTTTGTTCTTGGTGGTGGTATCAGCGCGGATTTTGAAAAATACTCCAAGTTTTTCACAACTGAAGCTCCTGTGGTCGCCGCGAAACTTCAAAACCTCGCGGGGATTGTGGGTGCCGCGATGGCAGCTCACGAGAAGTATCCGCAAAGTTAATTTGAAGAGGCTGATTCTTATAAATCAGCCTCTTGTCTATTTCCAGAAATAAGAAAATTAATGTGGTTTGACCACATCATTGCTCTCAGATTGTAGTCTGAGAGTATTTTTTGTGATTTCCTTTTCAGGCAGTCGGCTATAAAGGAAATTGAGTTGATAAATCTCATCCTTAAGCATGTCGGTTAACGCTTGCTTAGACATTCGCCACGACCAGTTCCCTGAGGCGCATCCGGGCAGGTTCATGCGAGCCTCTGAGCCCAAGCCCAGAAAATCCTGCATCGGCGCGACTGCAAACCTGGCAACTGACCGCCAGACTTCGCGGATCATCCTGTGGGGAACTTCATTTTCGTTTGCTCCGAGATAATCCAGGCAGAATTTCTTCTCTTTTGGAGTGGCGTGATCAAACCATCCCTGGGCGGTTTCGTTATCATGGGAGCCAGTGTATGCAAAACAGTTGTCAGGGTAGTGGTGGGGGAGGAAGTTATCTTCAGGATCGCCGCTAAAGGCAAACTGGAGGATTTTCATGCCAGGGAAGCCAAATCCATCCCGAAGGTCTTCGACATCTGGTGTGATAACCCCAAGGTCTTCTGCGATGATCGGCAAATCCGGAAAGCGCATTTTTAGTTCAACAAACAAATCAAGCCCGGGGCTCTTGATCCACTCGCCATGAATGGCAGTTTCAGACCCAAATGGAACATGCCAGGCTGCTGCAAAGCCGCGGAAGTGATCAAGCCGAACCAGATCTACCATCGAGAGAACCCCACCGAGTCGACGAGCCCACCAATCATAGCGTTGTTCGGCATGAACTGGCCAGTTGTAAAGAGGATTACCCCAAAGCTGCCCGGTGGCTGAGAAGTAATCCGGTGGCACGCCAGCAACCATGGTAGGGGTGAGTGATTCATCCATCAAAAAGAGTTGTGGACTTGCCCAGGTATCTGCGCTGTCGAACGCGATCACAAACGGCATATCGCCGATGATGAGAATGTCCTTTGAGTGAGCATAATTTTTTAGATTTTGCCATTGTTGATTGAAAAGGAATTGACTGAACTTGACTTTTTCGATCAAAGTTCCAAGTTCCTGGCGGACTTGTTCCAAGGCAGCTGGTTCACGGAACTTGAGCGCTTTTGGCCAATCCGACCAGGGCTGCCCGCCCTGTGATTCTTTGATAGCCATGAAGAGCCCATAATCATCCAGCCACTCAGAATTCTCTAACTCAAATTGCTTGAACTGTGTTGTGATATCCGCTGAACGCAAATGTAAATAATTCTCATATGCCAAATCCAACAGATGATTCTTCCATTCGATTACCGGTCCGAAGTCTACAGAAGTTTCCGGGAAATCTGGTCTTTGGCGCAAATCAGAGGGTTTTAAAAGACCAGATTCAAGCAACAGAATTGGGCTGACCAGAAATGGATTTCCTGCGAAAGCTGAAAAGCACTGGTAAGGTGAATCGCCATATCCTGTTGGACCCAGCGGTAGAATTTGCCACATTTGTGTGCCGGAGGCGTGCAGGAAATCGATCCAACGGAAAGCTTCCGGACCTAAATCACCAATTCCGTCTGGGCTGGGGAGACTGGTGGGATGGAGCAGAATTCCAGAAGAACGTTCAAGTTTCATAAAAAGAGACCCTTTCAGAACCTGGCTAAGCCAGGAGTTTGCGATATACATCCAGATATTTGCCCGCAGAAAGTTTCCACGAGAAGTGCGAGCTCATGGCGTTGCGACGCATTATCGCCCAGGAGATCTTGTCTTCATAAACCTCCAAAGCAAGTTTGAGCGCTTGTTGTAAGCCCTTTTCGTTCTTTTCAGCGTAGAGGAATCCAGTAGCAGAGACTGGATCTTCGAAGTAATTGAGGATGGAGTCAGCTAAACCGCCAGTGCTGGTTGCAAGCGGAAGATTTCCATAGCGCATTGCAAACATTTGCGAAAGTCCGCAGGGCTCATACAAGCTTGGCATTAGAAATAAATCGCCACTTGCGTATAGCATTCTCGCAATAACATCATCATACTTCAAAATGCAGGCAATTCTATCGGGGTATTTAGCACTCAACGCATCTGCCTGGCGCTCAAGCTCGTGATCACCTGTGCCCAAAAGGGCGAATTGCCACGGCTGAACAGTGAGCGTTGGAAGCACCTTGAGGATGCTGTCAATTCCCTTTTGCCGGTCCATGCGGCTGACCGTTGTCAGGAGAGGAATTTCTGGATTGACTTCAAATCCAAGGGCTTTTTGCAGATCGAGTTTGTTCTTGAATTTCCCTTCTATATTGTCTAGGCTAAAGTTGCTTGATATTGCCTTATCCGTGGCTGGATCCCACTTTGATTCGTCTATGCCGTTCAGAATCCCGATGACTTTGTCACGATGTTTCTCCAGGTACGTTTCGATTCCACATCCAAACTCAGGTGTCAGGATTTCCTTCGCATAATTCGGTGATACCGCAATAAACACATCTGAAGCGGAAAGCCCCATCGGAAGAGGAGTAAATTTTGCCCAATCAGGCAAGTCTGGATCGCTGCTGGGTTCCAAACCGAGAGCGATCATTGCTTCCTGTGAACCCCAACCATTGAATGGCAGATTATGAACCGAAAGGATGGTTTTTATTCCAGCAAAGAATGGATCATCGGCATAAGTGGTTTTTAGA
This sequence comes from Anaerolineaceae bacterium, assembly GCA_035388405.1. Taxonomy (GTDB): domain Bacteria; phylum Chloroflexota; class Anaerolineae; order Anaerolineales; family Anaerolineaceae; genus Mesolinea. The sequence goes on along the minus strand of DAOOPV010000006.1, from coordinate 42,894 downwards.
GCGTGTAAAGATAGGGCAGTGTGCCAGTCGTTGGCGTGTAGGATGTCAATCTTCCAATCCAGGTAGCGTAAGGCTTCCAAAAGTGCCAGGGAAAATGTGACATATTTCATTCCATCCAGCACCCAGTCACCATGGTAAACCGGTGAATCGTGGTTGATGAACTCGTTGTCAAGCAGGTAAACCGGTACTCCACTGATCTCGCTGACGAATAAGTCAGTTGAAATGGAACGTCCATTCGCCTCAAAAGCAAAGTTACCGATTTTGCGGTGAGGAGGATTGACTTTCTTAACCGCAGCATGAAAAGGCATGATGAGGCGGATATCCAACGCTCCAGCTGCCAGATCCCGGATGGAAGGTGGTAGTGCTCCGGAAACATCTCCCAACCCGCCTACTTTAGCAAAGGGAGCAACCTCTGCTGAAGCAAACAAGACATTGATCTTATCCATACTATCCTCTAATTCTCGAGGGTGTTCTCGACGATTTGCAGATAATCCAGTGTGTTAATCTTGGTTTGATCCAGTCCAAGATAGGTGGCAAGTTCATGAATGAGAGCGGTTTTCTGGTCCGCGTCCTGGCGGCTCCAGGTGCGGCTCTTTATCTCAACAAATTTACCAATACTGGGCGTTTGAATTGTGTCAAGGTTGATAAAGAATTCAGTGTCTTTGTATTGTATCAAATATCTCAAACGGTTCTTCTCGATTTCAAGCTTGGAGGAAGGCTTGAAGTACTCCTGGTAGAAACGCAAACTATGGGTAGCTGGAGCGAGGTAGCGACTGCGGGAGAGCATGATTTGACTATCGTTCACGTCCCGGGGTGTATCAAGCTCTCCGATAAGGGTTAGACGTGACCGAACGCTGGTAATCTTGCCCATTTCATCCAGAAATTCGTCCTCGCGGTAGCGCAAGCGCCCCTGGGAAGGTCTGTCAAAGCCAAAATACGTGTCAAATTCGTGATAATGGCGTTTTCGCAGAATGAGAATGCCGGGTTTGGAAAGAGCTTCTAAAACAGGTGCAATTGAGTCTACTTTCACCTTGGCTTGAACCTCGAAGCTTTCCTCTTCTGCCGCGCCGCCAATTGCAATAAGTTTGGAATAGACCGACTCTTCGCGTCCCTTGAGGAATTCATCTATTTTCACAGCAATTTCCGTCGCTTCAACAAGCAACTCTGGCTCATTCACTGTGAGCAATTCTCGATTTCTCATCAACCATCGGCCGTTGACCATTGTGTCTGTGACATCCGTAGACTTGGCAGCATAAATGAGCTGGGCATAAATGCCCTCAGGATCACGCAAGAAACGTGGCTGATTGTGGACAGGGGAAATATCTACCAGGATGAGGTCAGCCCGTTTACCTGGTTCAAGACTGCCGATGAATTCGTCCATGTGCAATGCCTTTGCCCCGATGATGGTTGCCATTTCCAGGGTCTGTCGGGCAGGCAAGACGGTCGGATCGCTGGAAGATGCCTTGGCAATCAGGTTGGCCAGGCGAATTTCTTCAAACATGTCGAGGTCATTGTTTGAGGCAGGACCATCTGTGCCTATGCCAACATTGCAACCCAGGTGCATCATACGTGAGACCGGCGCAAATCCAGACGCAAGTTTGAGATTAGAGGTGGGATTGTGTGCAATCCCCACGCCCGCATGCTGCAGACTACGGATTTCACCTTCATCCAAGTGGACACAGTGAGCCGCAATCAACTTTGTCTCAAGCATGCCGAACTTGCGGATATAGGGTACTACTGGTAATCCATGTTCTTTTCGAAGATTCTCAACTTCATCCTTGGTTTCAGATACATGGAAGTGAACCCGGGCATCATATTTTTTCGCCAGCTCAACAACTGAAGTGAGAACATCCGGGGTGCAGGTATAGACAGCATGCGGTGCGATCGCGGGCACGATCAGGGCATGATCCTGCCATTTTTTTATGAGGTCTTCGCTTAGGGCAAGGGAGTCCTCATAAGATTCTGCGTCTGGAGCCGAAAATTTCATAACCGTCTGACCGACGACTGCGCGCAAACCAACCTCAGCAGTTGCTTCAGCAACGTGGTCTTCAAAGTAATACATGTCATTGAAAGTCGTTACGCCAGATCGAATGAATTCCGCACAACCAAGTTTGGTGCCGAGGCGCACAAACTCAGGTGAGACAAACTCGCGTTCCACCGGCATCATGTAACCCATCAACCAAACATCGAGGCGCAGATCGTCAGACAAACCGCGCAACAGGGTCATTGGGATATGTGTGTGAGTGTTTATCAATCCGGGCAGTAATACTTTTCTGCCGCAATCGATCAGCTCGGCAGCCTGGTATTGTGAAAGAATGGCTTCCTCAGAGCCGGCAGCAACGATTTTGTCGCCATCAATGGCAATCGCACCCGGGTCAAAGATCTCGTTGTTCTGATTCATCGTCAGAACAATGGCATTTTTGAGTATGGTTGTTAGACTGTGCATCTCTCTCCTTTATCTCTCTATGAACTTCCAGCGGAGCATATCCAAGGCATAATTGACAGCCCAGGTAACAGCATCACCAGATGGCCCGCCGTAAAGTCGGTTTATTTCAGAAATTTTTCCTTTGTGAAGCAAGGCGATACGAACGTAAGGATCGGAATTCTTTGGGCTCAGAATGACCCCGAGCACCATATCAGCATTTTTCTGTTCCTGGTACTCATGCATTAAAAGGTTTAGGGTCTCACCAGAAAAGACCAGGTCTACATTGTCGCCAGCAATCTGCCCATCTGGCATGTGTTGTTTTAGCTTTCCAAAGATTTCACCATTTGTCCCGCTTTCAATGATCGAAACGCGAGTGTTGGATTGAGTCAGAAGCTCTGCTACAGCTTGCTCAAGGGTGGTTTCATTCTCACCATAGATATAATCTTTCAATTTTTCGCGGATTTCTTGGAGAACTGGCTGCATCATCGCCTCAGCTTCGGCAGCTGATGGGGCTTTGGCAGTCACACGAATATCCGTCTGACCAGGATGAGCAAGGAGTCCAACAGTTGGGTTACTGAGGGTTTCCATTTCTCCAATGATTTCATCAATGCTGGATTCGCCTTTCGATATGGTGTGAATCACCCAAGGGAGGATAATTTCATCTTTTAGGTCATAACGCTGTTTCAGATATTCCACCACGAATTGATTCATGAGATATTCCATTTCGCGCGGAACACCTGGCAGTGAAATGAGTGTTTTAACGCCTAATTCCACATAAAAAGCTGGGGCTGTGCCAACCGGATTAGGAATTGCAACAGAATTGGAGGGAATGTAAGCCTGGCGCTTGTTGTTCTCTGTTGGAGTTCGGTTGTAATGAGCAAAGCGATCCAAAATCTGCTCCCACAATTCTTCCTTGTAGACAAGTCTGACATTGAAAACGTTGGCAACAGCCTGCCGGGTGGGGTCATCCACAGTTGGCCCAAGCCCGCCAGTGGTGATGACGATGTCCGCGCGCATTAAGGCTTCCTGAAGGGTAGCAGTGATGCGATTGAGATTGTCGCCGACGGTAGTGAGGCGATAGAGATCGACTCCAATGTCACGGAGTGACCTGGCAATAAATCTTGAATTTGTATCCTGGATCTCACCGAGTAGAAGTTCAGTACCAATTGTAACGATTTCACAAACGGCCATTGGAATATCCTGTATATGTAATTGGTCAATTTTATCTTAATCCTGAGTGAAAGTCTAAGTATTTCAGACTGGTTATGATAAATCTTGTGAAGTCTGGCAGGAAGGCGATCAGAATAGCTGTGATATTGAAACGATATCTTTAGCAGCCTGGCTAAACGATTATACTATTGGTATGGGTCCACTTTACAGGAAAACGATCGGCAACTGGGGTGAAACACTGGTGCTGGAGCATCTGCAATCCAGCGGCTATTCTTTAGTGGAGCGGAATTACCACTGCCGTTACGGCGAGGCTGATTTGATCATGCTGGATGAAACCGGACTTTTGACTTGCGTGGAGGTCAAAACGCGCCGCAGCCAGAAGTTTGGTCCGGCAGAGTACAGCGTAGGCAGGAAAAAGTTGAAAGCGCTGTCCGAGACTATGAATTCCTTCCTTTACGAACACACCGAATTTCCTGAGGTTTGGAACCTGGACCTGGCGGTTGTGGAGGATTTCATTCAAGGAGAACCACCTCTAATACTTCACTTCAGATCGGTCAGGATTGATGATTGAGAAGCCATTGCTACTGATTGTTGGACCAACCGCATCAGGCAAAAGCGCGTTTGCCATTCGAGTGGCCCAGGCATTTAAGGCTGAGATAGTCTCTGCCGATTCGCGTTATCTCTATCGGGAACTTGAGATTGGGGTCGCAAAACCGTCAGCTGGCGAGCTTGCAGCAGCGAAACACCATTTGATCAATGTTGCCAGCCTTGAGGAACCTTGGAATTTGGGACTTTACAAACAGTCAGCTACTCGCTTCATCGATGAAATCCACCAACGTTCCGGGCTGCCCATCCTGGTGGGGGGTACCGGGCAGTATGTGCGCGCTATTCTGCAAAACTGGCAGGTGCCATCCCATGGACCAGTTGATCAGCTGCGTGAGGATCTCGAGACCATCGGCAATCGTATTGGATTCGACAAGCTCTACGAGATGCTCAGCGCAATCGATCCACAGGCAGCGGCGAATATCGACTACCGCAACCATCGCAGAACCATCCGGGCACTTGAAGTGATCCTGAGTACAGGAAAGAAGTTTTCCGATCTTCGGGATAAAGAACCCCCGCCATACAACACCCTGATCCTTGGGTTGGAACTTCCACGGGAGATTCTATATGCACGAATCGATCAACGGATCGATGACATGATCGCGCAGGGTTTAGTCGGGGAGGTTCAAGGCTTGCTCGATTCTGGGTTTGGTCCAACGCTTGAAACCATGCGGGTGATCGGATACAACGAGATCATGGCGCACTTAAGGGGAGAAATTACACTAAAAGAAGCAATTGCGTTGGTCAAACGAAACACGCGCATATACGTGCGCCGGCAGGCAAACTGGTTTAAGCCATCAGATCCTGATATTCACTGGTTAAACGCACAAGATCCAGCGCTTTTTGAAATTGCACTGGATCTTGTTGAGAACAAGTTAGGGATTACTGCTAAAGAATAACCGGTATGCCCTGAGTTTTGTCAACCGGGGGAGGGAAGATCGCCTCAAACTCTTCGTTCGAGATTGTTTCAACTTCGAGTAACTTCTCAGCTACAGCAATCAATTTATCCTTATGGATTTCGAGGATTTCCTTTGCTGTTTTGTACGCCTCATGAACCACGCGTTGTACCTCGCGGTCGATTTCCTGTGCTACCGCTTCGGAATAATCGCGTTGCTCTGAGATCTCACGCCCAAGGAACACCAGTTCTTCTTTTTGTCCATAAACCATAGGTCCGAGTTTGTCGCTCATGCCAAGCCGGGTGATCATACTGCGGGCTATCTTGGTTACCCGTTCGATATCACTGGAGGCGCCGGAGGTGATGTCGTCAAACATAATTTCTTCTGCCGCACGACCACCAAGCATACCCACCATGTCGGACATGAGTTTCTTTCGACTCTCAAGGTTGCGGTCCTCGGTCGGAAGTGAGCGTGTAAAACCGCCCATCATCCCGCGGGAAATGATCGAGACTTTCTGGACAGGATCACCTTCTGGCAGGGCATTGATCACCACGGCATGTCCAGCTTCGTGGTAAGCAATGATCTTCTTTTCCTTAGGGTTGATCAGACGGCTCTTGCGTTCGGGTCCTGCGATAACTCTTTCGATGGATTCTTCGAACTCAGCTTGTCCAATGATCTTCTTATTGCGGCGGGCGGAAAGGATTGCGGCTTCGTTAACCAGATTCTCGAGGTCGGCGCCTACGAATCCTGGTGTGGCGCGCGCAATTTCATCCAGGCTAACTTCGGCGGCAACCGGCTTTCCACGTGTGTGAACTTTTAATATCGCCTCACGACCCTTAAGGTCAGGTTTATCCAGCATGACCCGGCGGTCAAAGCGACCAGGGCGCAATAGAGCAGGATCAAGGATGTCTGGTCGGTTTGTGGCGGCGATAACGATGACGTTGGTATCCGTGCCAAAGCCATCCATCTCGACCAGGAGTTGGTTCAAGGTTTGTTCACGTTCGTCGTGACTTCCACCAAGTCCCGCACCGCGATGACGACCGACGGCATCAATCTCATCTACAAAAACGATACAGGGAGAATGTTTTTTGGCTTCGTCAAACAGATCCCGAACGCGGCTGGCTCCGACGCCAACAAACATTTCAACAAATTCCGAACCGGAAATGGAGAAGAATGGTACACCAGCCTCCCCGGAAACAGCTTTTGCCATCAGGGTTTTACCAGTACCAGGGGAACCTACAAGAAGTACGCCTTTGGGAATTCTTGCGCCCAATGCGATGAACTTCTGGGGCTCCTTGAGGAATTCGACGATTTCCTGCAGTTCTTCTTTAGCTTCTTCAACACCAGCAACATCAGCGAATGTGACGGTAGGGTGTTCACCGGTAAGCATTTTGGCTCGTGATTTTCCAAATGCCATAGCAGCATTGTTTGAACCCTGCGCCTGCCGGATAAAGAAGAAGAACAACACCCCCATCAGGATGAACGGGATGAAGTTCAACAAAGCTACCAGCGCTTCAGACCAAAAACCAGGCACGACAATCTGGATGCTTAGCTCCGGGTCCCGCAGTTTTTCAGGAGAAACGCCTAACTCGATGAGCTGCTCCACCAGTCCACTTTGGGGGTCTTTGGACGCGATGCTTATCGTTTTCTGTTCAAGGCTCTTATACTGCACTTCGACCTGGTTGTTGTCTACTTTAATGCTTGAGACCTTGCCAGCTTCGATGTCTGCAGCGAGTTGGTTAATTGGGATCTCAGTGTTCCCGAAGCTATTCTCCTGAACGCCATAAAAAACCATGGCGATCAGCGCAAAGAGCAACAGCGCTGAGATAAAAAAAGACTGATTTCGTGGTTTCAAAACAACCTCCGTAAAATTAACGCTTTACGCATCAAACGAGAATTATACCAACAAGCCAGTGTGGAAATTCCCCCGAGTAAAGTTTGCACAAGTTTCTGATAGAACTCTAATGATTCTCAAAATTTGGGGGCAGGTGACATAAACCACAGCCGACATTTGGATTACGCACTATTCCGTGAGAACGGGAACACCAGGCTTTGACGCGAATACGTTTACCAAACAGAGACTTCTGAATGTAGGTGGTCAGAGCCATATTCGGACATGCGTTGTTCTGTAAAATGGTTGGAACCAGGCAAGACTTGCATACTGCAGAAGTCCAATCCTTTTTATCCTGGGGATTGATCAACGCTCGGCATTCCTCAAAATTGCGACCGCGATAGTAATCTCCATAGAAGAATTTACATTCGCGGCCGTCAGGAGTTTTCATTGTCTTCTAGACTCGGGTCAGATAATCACCCGTGCGTGTGTCAACACGGATTGTGTCGCCTTCGTTGACAAAAGATGGGGTCTGCACTTTCAGACCGGTATCTGTGACGACCAACTTGGTGACACCCGTGGCAGTGTTACCACGTGCTGAAGCTTCGGCGCTGATGACTTTTAGATCGACACTGGTGGGTAATTCGATATCGAGCGGCTCTTCCCCAAAGAAAGTCAGCTTCACTTCCATGTTTTCTTTCAGGAAGCCGGCGTAGTCTTCCGCCAGGTCGTTTGGGATAGCTGGTTGTTCGAAGGTTTCCATATCCATGAAGTAGAAAAAGTTCTCATCACGGTAAAGATACTGAACATTGTGGTAATCAAGGCGAACATCCTGGACGCGATCTCCGGAGATGAAGGTCATTTCGAGGGTGTTGCCCTTGCGAATATCACGTGCTTTAATGCGGATTGTGGCAGAGCCCCGACCCGGCTTGTTGTGAGCGTACTCCATTACGCGATATAGGTTGCCATCACTTTCAAACGTGACACCTTTGCGCAAATCATTTACATCAATCATACAAAAACCTCTTTTCAGACTTAACTTTAACAGGCGGATTATATAACAACTCCTTCTGCTCGGCAAGTATCGTAAATGAGAGTTTGGGGTTATAAATGAGGAATTAACTAACCCTGACAGAATCTCCACCGGAGGAATGCATGATCGAAATTACTAAAGTTGAAACGAGGGCACAAAGGAAAGAATTCGTCGAGTTTCAATACTCACTTTACCGGGATTGTAAACAATTCGTCCCGCCATTCAAGAATGATATCTACGCCATGATGAATGAAAAGAAGCATCCATTCTATGATCATTCCATCTCGGAATTCTTCCTGGCTAAACGTGACGGCAAGGTAGTTGGCAAATTGTCGATGCTGATAAATCGTCCATTCAATGAGTATCACGGCACGAAGGACAGCGAGTTTTACCTTTTTGATTGCATCGATGACCAGGGAGTTGCGAACGCCCTGTTTGACCTTGCCACTCGCTGGACATTGGAGCATGGCATGAACCGCATCGTTGGACCAAAGGGATATGGACCACTCGACGGTTACGGCATCCAGGTGGAAGGGTTTGAACACCGCCAAATGATGAATATGATGAACTACAACTATCCTTACTATCAGCGCCTGGTTGAAGCCTATGGTTTTGTAAAGGAAGTGGATTTTGTCTCAAGCTACGTCAAGCTGGATGAATTTGTGCTTCCTGAAAAAATCAAGAAAGCTATTGAAATTGCCAAAAAACGTGGTTCTCTGACTGTGAAGAGTTTCAAGAATAAAAAAGAAATCTATGCCTGGAAGGATAAGTTGCGTGATGCGTATAACAAGTCTTTCGTCAAGAATTGGGAGTATTACCCGTTGAGCGATCGCGAATTAAAGTTCGTGATTGATAACGCTATCGGTTTTGTCATACCTAAGATTGTAAAATTCATTTTAGATAAAGATGGAGAGGCTGTGGGGTTCGTGCTGCCTTTTCCGGATGTCTCTGCTACCATGCAGAAAAACAAGGGAAAACTTGGCCCAATCGAAATTGTGAGATTAATGCGTGCTCTGAACCAAACCGAATGGCTGGATTTCAATGGGATTGGCATCCTGCCTGAGTACCAGGGTATGGGTGGGAATGCGTTGCTTATGGAAGCGCTTGGGGCTGCTGCCCGCGAGCATCCAAGGTTTGTCCACGCCGAGTTGACCCAAGTGGCTGAGACTGCCACCCAGATGCGCAAGGATCTTGCCAACTTGGGTGTGAGGTTTTATAAGAATCATCGGGTTTACAAAAAAGAACTTAGCTAACCAACTAAAACGCCACTGCTAGCCAGTGGCGTTTTGATTCTGTTCTTCAGCTATAATTGGTTAAAAGAAAAGAGCGGGTGATGGGATTCGAACCCACGAATGTTAGCTTGGGAAGCTAATGCCTTACCACTTGGCAACACCCGCAAGTGAGTTTCTATTTTATCTCAAATATCTTTTTTTTGAAGGGTAAAATTGGTTTGTCATGAAATCCAGAAGAAAAGAAACCGAGCAATTCATCCGGGGCAGAAGGAATTCGTTTAAGTATGCATTCTCAGGTTTCTTTTATGTTTTAAAGACACAAAAAAATGCCTGGCTTCACCTTGCAGCAACAATCGTTGTGGTTGCGGTTTCCTTGTGGTTAAATATTGGAAGGCTAGAATGGCTGGCCATTCTTTTGGTAATCGGGTTAGTCTGGATGGCTGAGTTTATGAACACCGCGCTCGAGGTCATTGTTGATTTAGCCAGCCCCGAAAAACACCCCCTTGCGAAAGTAGCAAAAGATGTTGGCGCAGCATCGGTGTTGATTGCAGCGATTCTTTCAGTGATCATCGGTATGAGCATACTTTGGCAACCTCTGATTGACAAATTGGGGTGGTAAGCTGAATAAGCTTTTGGATTGAAAACAATCTTGAAGGCTTGTATACTATGGCAATACTAACCGGAGGACTTAACCGAAATGATCGAAGAACCTATTAATGTAACAGATGCAGCTTTCCAGAAAGCCGTAATCGAAAACACCCTGCCCGTAATTGTCGATTTCTGGGCGCCCTGGTGTGGACCTTGCAGAATGGTAGCCCCAATTCTGGACAAAGTTGCCAAGGAAAATGCAGGGCGACTAATTGTTGCGAAAGTCAACACTGATGAGAATCAGGAATGGGCTGGCAAATACGGCGTGCAGGGCATTCCCACCATGTTGATGCTCAAAGATGGCAAGATTGTCCATCGCCAGGTTGGCGCTTTACCAGAGCCGATGCTGAAGGACACTGTCAAACAATTTCTGGAAGTCTGCGAAGCTCAGAAGTAACTGAACTAATTTAACCGTAAAGAGGTTGGCTGAAGTGCCAACCTCTTTTTTGGTTATGAATGACTAAGGTAAACTGAAGAATCTTGCCAGGGCTTTTTTTTGGTCCTCATGAACGATTGCGAGGACCTCATCAGCAGTCTGCAAGATAGGATCGTTTTTTAGTGCGAGCAAGTTGCCATCACGGATTACTGAGGCGATATTGGATTGATCCGGCAGGGTCAACTCTGAAAGATGCTTTCCCTCTGCTAACGAGTTCGGGGCGATTTTCTCTTCCACCAGTCTGAATTTTCCACGCCGTAAAACTTGCATGGTCATCATATCGCCCATCGACATTTCCTCAACGATCAACGCTGCCAGCAGATCGGCCTGATTAATTGCCACGTCGACTCCCATTTCCTTATTAAACATCCAGGCATTTTTCGGGTGATTGACGCGGGCAATAATTCGTGGAATCATGAATTCATAACGGGCGAGGGTGGTAACAACCAGGTTCGTCTCATCGCTACCAGTAACAGCAGCAACCACGTTGGCTTTGCGAATTCCCGCAGCTTCCAACACATCCGGGTCAGTACCACTGCCAAATTTCAGCGTTTCAGCAGGAATATCAAGCAAAATCCGTTCTTTTTCTTCTTCTCTCAATTCGATGAGACGCACATCATGCTTCTCGCGCAGTAGCCGCTCCGCAAGATAAGTACCAACTTTTCCACCACCAACGATTAATACTCTCATTTTTTTCCGATCCTTTACCGTCGTAACAACTGGTTAACCTTATTCCGTGCAGATGATGTCACAGACAGGTGAAGAATATCCCCAACCTGGAAGATCACTGCATCATTTGGCAGGCTGGTTTTACCATTTCGTGTAAGCGCAACGAGTTCAATCTCTCCGGGGACCTCAATATCCTTATTCCTCTTGGTGGCGAGGGATTGATTCACCTCCACATCCACCAGATTAACCTGACCTGCGCCAATTGCCCGCTCAACGTTAAGATTGGGATAAACCAGCATACTGGTCAAGCGTTCAATCCCGAGAGTTACGGGTGAAATAGTCTGAATACCCAGTCGTCGGTAAATCTTAGCTTTTTGGGGTTCAAAAACCCGCGCTGCGACGAATGGAACTCGGTAAAAAGACTTAGCCATTCGGGCTGCCACAATATTGGCTTCGTCCGATGCTGTAACTGCCGCTAAAGCGTCTGCCTTCTCAATGCCAGCCCTTGACAGGACCTTTTGATCGAATCCGATGCCCTCTATTGTTTTCCCTTTGAAGGTTGGACCCAGTGCGTCAAATGCAGATTTATTCTTGTCAATGACAGCTACTTCGAGCCCCTGCAAACTGAGATTTTTTGCCAGACCCGACCCAACACGGCCGCACCCAACAATGATGATTTTCATAAAGACTCTCCTTTCCGAATGAGCCTTTCTCGAACGGAAGTACGTCTGTTCTTTATTGATTTATAGACAGAGTCTACCAGAGGCAAGGCCGGAATCCAAACAATTAAGGGTAACCAATATTTTGCATCAAAAGCAGCAGTGCCAATGAAGCGTTGCATGAAAGGTAAGTAGACGATTGCAAGGGCGATGATGATTTCTGAGATCACCCCGATCCAGATGAATCTGTTATTGAACATAGGAACTTTGAGTATTGACCTATGTGTGGCTCTCTGAGTAAAGAGGTTCCCGATCTGGGTCACCACGACACCACTGAATGCCATTGCAGTTGCAGCGAGATAAATTTGACCGGAACCTGGCAGGTCCAGCCACTGCCCAGGATATCCATTTGTCCAGTAGAAATAGTAAAAAGCCAACATAGCGACGATACTCTCAACTGGTCCAAGGATAAGGTACGCGCGCACTAAGAGTTCGCCCGTGATAAGGTGGTCACTTAATTTCCGGGGAGGCACATCCATCACACCTTCCTCAGGAGGTTCTGCGCCCAGACCCAAAGCCGGGATCATGTCTGTACCAAGATCAACTGCCAGCACGTGCATGACAGGCAGAGCAATCGGTATACGCCCAGCAGAAAGAGCAAAAAATACGAACGGAACTGCTTCTGGCGCATTGCTGGTAAAGATGTAAGTTGTGAAGCGTTTGATATTTTCGTAAACCGCCCGACCCTCTTCGATTGCGTTGACAATGGAATGAAAGTTATCATCCGTCAGAATCATGTCTGCAGCTTCTTTGGCGACATCTGAGCCACTGATACCCATGGCGACGCCAATATTTGCCTTTTTTAGGGCTGGGGCGTCATTGACACCATCACCAGTTACAGCAACGACGTGCCCAAGGGCTTGCAATGCTGAGACCACACGCAGTTTATGTTCAGGTGCGACACGTGCAAAAATGACATCTCCGCTGACAGACTCTTCCAAAGCTTTTTCATCCATGCTCTCAAGCTCAACACCCGTCACAATCCGCACATGGTCACCCTCGACAATCCCAATGTTTCGTGCGATGGTCTCTGCCGTGAGTCCGTAGTCTCCGGTAATCATAATGATGCGGATACCAGCTTTGTGGCACAATTCAACAGCCTTGGCGACGTCCGGGCGAGGTGGATCCATCATTGCCATAAACCCAAGAAAAGTTTGCCCGTTTTCAAGGGAATCGACTGAATAATCCTGCTCATCGGAACTCATTAGTCTTTGTGAAGCAGCCAGAACCCGCAATCCCCGGCGAGCATATTCATCATTTACCTGCATGATTTGGTTGACTAAATCCTCGGTCAGGGGCTGTTTTTCAGAACCAACTTGAATTTGCATGCAGATATCTAGAATCTCACGAATTCCACCCTTCGAGTCGACAACACGCTCGAATCCCTCTAAGTGGCGTTCAAGTTGGACGATACTCATCCTTTTTCGCCGTGAATCAAAGGGGAGTTCTGCAACAATATCTCCCTGGATTGTTTCTCTTGTGAGCCCTGCTTTACCAGCCACGACCAGAAGGGATGCTTCAGTTGGATCGCCAATAACACTCCAGCGGGGACTTTCTGAATTAGGCGAAACCAATTTTGCGGTATTACACCGAGCCATGGTAAGTAAGACACGCAAAAGAGGGGTATCTCTTTTTCCATCTATGAGGGTTTTGTTTTCTGTCAGATCTCCAAGCGGCTCATAACCAGTCCCGGAAACCAAGATTGCTCGACCCTGTAATTGACCGTCGACGATAGTTGGCAGCCAAACTGATTGAACTGTCATTTCGTTCTGTGTCAGGGTTCCTGTTTTATCAGTGCAAATAACCGTTGTACAGCCCAACGTTTCGACCGCGCTGAGTCTCTTCATCAGAGCGTTACGTTTAGCCATTCGCTTGGTTGCCATCGCAAGAGCGAGCGTGACGGTCGGCTCTAGCCCTTCAGGTACAAACGCGACGACCATCCCCAGGGCAAGGATGAAACTCTCCAGCCAATTAATGTTGGCAACAATTTTCGCCAAAATGAAGAGAATTACTCCAACCCCGACTGCCAGCGCAGTCACAATCTTGGTGACTGATTGCATTTCCTTTTGCAATGGGCTCAGATCGTCACCGACCTCCTGGGTAAGGCGTGCAATACGTCCAAACGCCGTGTTCATACCTGTGGCGTAAACGATTGCTTTACCCGAGCCAGCTGCAACGAAGGTGCCGGCAAAGATCAGGTTAGGCATTTCTGATTCGGTCAAACCCTCTCCACTTACAGCATCAGCAGAACGATTTACTGGACGGGATTCGCCAGTCAGCGTGGATTGGTTAACGCGCAACTCAGAGGAGCTGATCAGCCTGGCATCAGCGGAGATGCTCTCACCTTCCTCCAGGAAAATCAGATCTCCTGGAACAATATCCTCACTCAAGACTCGCTGGACTTCACCATCTCGCATTATCCTGGAGTATGAAGGTAGAATCCTCTTGAGAGCCTCGGTAGCCTTCTCTGCCTGGAATTCCTGCCAGAAACTAAACAAACCATTGATAATGTTGACTGCCCAAACGGCTATGCCAAGCTGAGGCATGAGAGCAACAAATGCTCCAATGCCAGCTATCCAGAGCATAATTGCCATCACATGCGTGAATTGGGTCAGGAATTTCATAATTAGAGGTTTGCTTTTCGCCTCCTGAAGCGCATTCTTTCCGAACTGAGAAAGACGTTCAACCGCTTCCTGGTTAGTGAGTCCCTTTAATCCTGTTTCTAGTGATTCAAAAAGCTGCTCAGATGTCAGCTTTTGTTTAACATCATTAAAACCGGCTAAAACCGGTATCGTATTCATAATAGATTCTTTCTAAGACAGATTGGTTGAGTTGATAATACTACTTCACTGCACCTTGTCAAGAAAGCTGCACACCGCGATTAAAACAAAAGAACAGCTTTCGAGCTGTTCTTTTGTGTAAGTTTCAGGCTGTCTCCCGGATGATGTCGGCACCGAGTCCCCGTAATTTCTCATCAATCCGCTCGTAGCCACGGTCGATTTGGTTAACATTGCGAATTACTGACGTGCCATTCGCCGAAAGGGCGGCCAGGACCAAAGAAATACCTGCCCGAATATCTGGGCTGTCAAGTTTTTCCGCGTTCAGGCGGGTCGGACCATTGACGATGCAGCGGTGAGGATCGCATAAAACGATCTGTGCTCCCATTGAAACCAGTTTATCAATGAAGAACATGCGACTCGGATACATCCAGTCATGGAACAGGATGGTGCCGGTTGATTGGGTTGCAATCACGATGGCGATGCTCATCAAGTCGGTGGGGAAGGCCGGCCAGGGCATCACGCTGATCTCAGGGATAGCATTTCCCAGATCTGGTTCGATCACCAGGCGCTGATTGGCACCCACAAGGATGTCATCTCCGATGAAAGTCATATCCACCCCGAGCCTTTTGAGAACCATCTGGATCATCGAAAGATGCTCGACACCAGCATTTTTGATGCGGATCTCACCGTGCGTCACGACAGCAGCACCCACAAAGCTGATCACTTCCAGGTAATCGGGACCGATGTTGAATTCAGCTCCGTGCAGCCTTTCCTTTCCATCAATAACGAGCGTATTTGAGCCGATGTTCTGGATGCCAGCACCCATTGCATTCAGCAATTTGCACAGTTCCTGGATATGGGGTTCTGAGGCAGCATTTCGTATAGTCGTAGTGTCTTTGGCGAGAACAGCTGCCATAATGGTGTTTTCTGTAGCTGTAACACTGGCTTCATCCAGCAGGATATCCGCGCCTTGCAGCCTTTCGGATTTGAAGTCAAAAACTCCGTTGTACTTGAACGTTGCACCAAGTTTCTCCAGGGCAAGCACATGCGTGTCAACGCGCCGGCGTCCGATAACATCACCTCCGGGGGGAGGGAGCACCAGATCACCAAAACGGGCAATCATTGGACCAGCCAATAAAATCGAGGCGCGGATTTGGCGGCAAAGATCCGGATCAAGATCGGAGGGAGTAATGTTCTTTGCCTGCAATCGCCAGGAAGATGGGTTCTCCAAAACCTCGATCTCCACACCCAGGCTCTCAAGAAGCTTACGCATGGTTTGGGTATCTTTTATGTTGGGCATGTTATGCAAGATGACAGGCTCTGCAGTAAGAAGGCAGGCAGCCATCATAGGCAATGCAGCATTCTTATTGCCAGAAGGCTGCATCGTACCGCGCAGTGGTCGTCCCCCGGTGATAACAAATTTGTCCATCAGACCTCCAATTATGAGTTAGTTGGCTAGTTGATGCGGGGTCCGGCTTCTGCCACAGCGAGGGAAACCGAATCGCGATACTTTTCAAAATTCCTGGCAAATTGTTTTGCCAGTGAGGCTGCTTCTTCCGCATAAGCGACCTGGTCACTCCATGAAAGTTCCGGATTGAGGACTTCCTGGGGAACACCCGGCACTTCGTCGGGAATTTCGACACCAAAAATTGGGTGCGTATGTGTTGCAGCCTGATCCAATGTGCCACTCAGAACGGCAGATATCATCGCCCGTGTCAGTGGCAGGGCGATGCGCTGACCGGTACCAAACGCGCCACCAGACCAGCCAGTGTTGAGCAGCCAAACCTGGGTGCCATGTTCTGTGAGTTTCCTGGAAAGCAGCTCGGCATAGACTGTCGGCTTGAGGGGCAGGAATGGCGCGCCAAAGCAGGTGGAGAAGGTGGCCTGGGGTTTGTCGCCGAGACCGCGCTCTGTTCCAGCCAGTTTCGAGGTGTAACCGCTCAGGAAGTAGTACATTGCTTGGGCGTTGCTGAGTTTTGCCAGAGGGGGCATGACTCCAAAAGCATCAGCCGTAAGGAAGAAAATGTGATTAGGATGTCCGCCCATACCGGAAGGCTCATAATTAGAGATGAATTCCAATGGGTAGGAGGCACGCGTATTCTCGGTGATTTCGCTGGAATCAAAGTCAGGGTGATGTTTTTCATCGAGGGGAACATTTTCGATGAGGCAGCCAAATCGGTTGATCGCAGACCAGACCAGGGGTTCATACTTCGGATTGATACGGATAGTCTTGGCATAACAACCGCCTTCGAAGTTAAACATGCCACTTTCGCTCCAACCATGCTCATCATCCCCGATTAATGCACGTTCCGGATCAGAAGACAGAGTAGTCTTGCCTGTGCCGCTGAGCCCAAAAAAGAGTGCCACGCTGCCGTCGTGACCTTTGTTGGCTGAACAATGGAGAGGAAGAATTCCTTTTTTGGGAAGCAGATAATTCATAAAGGTGAAGACAGATTTCTTGATCTCACCAGCATAGCGGGTATTGCCGATCAGGACCTGTTTAGCGTCGAAGCTTAGGATAACCATTGCAGGAGAGCGTAAACCGTCTGCCAGGGGATCTGCTGTAAATTGCGAGGATACCAAAATGGTGAAGTCCGGGTCGATGTGCGGTTGGTCTGAACGCGACTCAATAAACATATTCGAAGCTGCCAGATTCTGCCAGGCAAGATCTGTGATTACTCTGACGCGCGCAGTGTGCTCTGGATCCGCGCCTGCAAACACATCCCGGACATAAAGCCGTTGGTTGCTCATTTTCTGTACCAGTTTTGTCTGCAGACTTTTGAATTGAGCGTCGGAAAGAGACTCAGTGCCAGAAGCATACCAAAGATCGGGGTCGCCGTTATCAATCAGGTATTTGTCGTTTGGAGACCGTCCGGTAAAGGGCGAGGTGTTGACCACCAGCGCGCCTGCATCAGTAAGTACACCTTCACCGTCGAGCACTGCCTGGGTGATGAGACCTGCCCTGTCAAGGTTGTAACGGATATCCTTGACCGCACTTAATCCTAACTTCTCCAACTCAGATCTTAATGCTTCACTCAATGTTTCCATTTACCTTCCTCTTAGTTTTTTTGTGTGGTGAGATTAATAAAAGAATTCATTGCTGGCTTTCCGTAAATAGAGGACGAAAAGTCAGTCATTTCCAGAATGGGGAAGAAACCGCGTGTACTGATGCCACTCACCCAATCAAGCTGAGTTAAAACCGTAGTGAAGACCTGGTAGAAGTAATCTTGTGAAGCCAGATCGACATTACCAACGCCATATTGCGGGTCATACGGACTTACCAATAAATTGCCAGAAGTTTCAGAATCAACACGGTTACTTGTCAACGATGCTGCATTAAGACCAAAGAACAGAGGTTTCTTATTGGTTTCATAAAACGCATACATGGTGCCATCAAAATAAGTACCTACCGAATATTGATCATACGCATAGGCTTGAGGATCCTGATTACTCAGGGTGAGGTAGTAACCATCAACCTGATCAAAAAAGCTAAAAGAAATAAGATTTCCATCATCTGCAGGAATGCAAAAGAGCAGTTGACCAGTGTAGTAAGTGTTGACTTTCGTCAGTAAATCCGTCCAGATCTGTTCTGCTGTTTTTGGGGTTCCAAAATTGGAGCCAATGGTTTTGATTGCACCTGGAAGGCTGAATTCCACACCGCTTCCACCCAGAATGAGTTGATCGATACCGTTGACATTACCAAACTGACTGTAACTCATGACAAATCGCTCGTATTCAGCGTACCATTGCTGCCACCAAAGCAAGCTTTTTTCTGAATTTTTCCACCAATTTTGTGGAGAAGATCCAGGAAAGACAATCTGTGGATAAAGCGCAACAGTCAAGCCGCTTGATTTTGCAAGCGCAATAATTTCCGCAAGCTCGCTCAACAGGGCAGAGGAGTTTGCATCAAATTCAAGGTAAGGCAACCCCTCCCGTTCTATGACTTTCCAGGTGGGTGTAAATATCAGCCAATTTATCCCATATCCATTTAATTCTGCTGGAAGTTGGCGATAACGACTCAAGAAATCAGGTTGGTAACCAGGCATCAACTCCACACCCGTCAGACGAGATGTTTGCGCTTCGTTCGTGTCAACCGGAATCCATTCTTCAAGGTCCCATGAGGTCCAGTTTTCGATCTGGAGTGTTTGCGGTGTGTCCGAAATGTAATCGATTCTTTGTGGATTGGCAC
The DNA here is from genome assembly GCA_035388405.1 of Anaerolineaceae bacterium. GTDB lineage: Bacteria > Chloroflexota > Anaerolineae > Anaerolineales > Anaerolineaceae > Mesolinea. Next base: position 24,263 of record DAOOPV010000006.1, on the reverse strand, counting down.
TGCTGACTGGGTCCACAGAAAGATCGATCTGATCGTTCCTGGCAAAGCGATAGGTGACCGTGCCAAGGCTGGAACTGCCAAAGAAAAGAACCATCCATTGATTGTTATCCATTGGCCACATTGGGATTGGTTGATGGGCATGGCTGGTGAAGAATTGAATACTGACGCTATCCTCAGGTGGTGTTGAAGGCGGAGCCTGCGCAATGATAGTAACGGGTTTTTGGTTGTCAATCCGCCATGTGGTTACCTGGTCATTGATAACAACATCCTGGTCGGGGAGGGATAGTGTTCGCAAAAATAAAGCACCATTTTGATCCCGTTCAGCATTAATGTATCCATTTCCCAGTGTGTACTTATAACGAAGAACATTACCGGCATGAAGATTGAGCTGAATGGAGTAGCTGCCATCATCGTTGCGCGACATGAGGGGCATACGTGAAGCATAAGAACCTTCGGAGTATTCAATAAATATTACGCCAGTTTGCGCGTAGTTTGCGGCCAGTCTTACTGGCGCACCAATGGCATCAGTCAGTGGTGCAAGGTTCAGCGTAACCTTTATTGGGGGCAGAGGGGTCATTTGGATCACAGCTGGCGTTGAGAGACCAGCCACCAGGTTCGCCTGCTGCTGAAACGTCAAATGACTTCCGTCTGTAGACACTGCACTAAGGACGTGAACTCCAACAGGAAGATCATTGAGGAAAAACCTACCTGTCATATCCGTAAAGGTTTGATATCCAGCTATGTTGATCAACACATCTGGTAATGGCTGATTGCTTTTACTGTCATGCACAATGCCGTTTAGATCCGCAGTTTCCCCAACAAAAGGAGAGGTTGGCCATCCCGAAATACGATCATTGACCACTGTATTCTTTTGCACAAATGCAATGCGGTATCCAACAGGCATGCCATCCGCTTTTTGCTCTGCAATTTCCAGTGGTGCAGTCATCAAATAGCGATAGCGCAATGTGGTATTCTCGGGGAGCATTAAAGTCCCCACAAATTTTCCATCTGGCTGTCGCGTAAGCGGAAATCGTTGTATGTTGTAAAGCATTCCACTTACTTCATCAAGTACATCTATTGCCAGCTCGGTGTCGGGAGAGGGAGGGATGCCTGATTCCACAACAAATTGTTGCGGAATTAAATCCGGTGTAGTAACTTTTCCTGGGATATCGGGGCTTTTGGTTGGAACTGGCTTATCCGAGGGGTCGATGCGAATTACGCAGCCAAACAAAAGGCTGACCGCCAACAAACTCAAGGTTAGTCGGAGGGTTGTTTGATATCTTTTCAATGGCATAACAACCTGCTACTTGTTTAGAGTCTGTGTAATCGTCTCGATATTATCTGCAAGGCTTCCTAAAACACCATTGACGAAGCGAGCCGAGCTATCAGTGCCAAAAGCTTTAGCCAACTCAACCGCTTCATTTATCCCAACTTTCAGAGGCGTTTTTCGATATACTGCTACTTCCCATAAAGCAAGCCTCAAAATGTTGCGATCGATCACAGCCACCTGGTCCAGTGGCCATTCAGGGGCATGCTCAGCAATTAGTGCGTCCAATCTGTCTGCATACTCATGAACCCCAGCTGTCAGCATCCGGGCAAATTCATACTGAGTCTCATCCAGACTCATTGCACTGACCCTGTCAGCAACGACCTCACCAAGCAAATGATCGGTGAGGTCGAGCTCGTAAAGTGACTGAAGGGCACAAATGCGCGCCTCGGTTCTTGATTTCATTGCACCTACGCTTCTAAATCGATATCGGTTACATGCACGTCTATACGAGCAACTTCCATGCCAACCATTTCTGTTATTGCCCGGGTGACTCGCTTTTGCACTTCCTGAGCCACAAGGCGAACGTTGCCTTCACTCCCCGGGATGATGTAGATCTCAACTTCAATTTTTTCTTCCTGAACCGAAACCTTGATGCCATCCTCAGGGACATTGGAGAGCCCTTCGCGGCTGCTGAGCCGGCTGACACCAGGTGTTGCAAGAGCTGTCAGTTTCGCAATGGTATGGAGCACACTAGGTGCGATCGTTGTCTTTCCAGTTGAATCGTCCATGATCTGTCCCTTCTATAGCAGGTAGCCGGTTAGCAGGATGCTCAACAGGGCAGTTTCATCCTTACTTAGAGGAAACTTATCTCCATGAGCGGTGATCTTTTCAAAAAGGGTGTCAAAGTCTATACCCTCAGGCCAACCCTCAAGAAAAGTGTTTACGGGGTCAGGGTAGCCTGCCGCCGCCTGCTCTGAAACGGAAAAACCGAGATGTTTAAGGTTCTTTGTGAGTTCTTCATGCCACTGGGCATACAGGGACAGCCAACTTTTAAGGGAAGTCAGACTGAACCTGGTGTCTTTCTCAAAAATATTTTCGGCATCCCGAATTAACAAAGCCCGAGGGGCAGCCATCGAATTGCGAAAACCGCTGATCCTCACCTTTTCTTTCACTTCGGCAATCAATTCACGACGAAGTTCGGCAGGGAGAGTGTCGAGGTTGTCAAAGATTTTCTGCAAAATTTCTTTTCGAAAATACGGTTCAATGAAGACATTCAAAGCAACTGCTGGTCTTAAGTCTTCCATAATTACTCCATTTCGCGCAGAATCACCGCGCAGAACTAACAGGCGGGACTAATAGTCCTCGTTCTCTCCAGCCAGGTCATCGTCGTCGTCTTCGTCTTCTTCGACCGCCCAGAGATCTTCGTGTTCGTCTTCCGCGCCCATTTCATCCCAATCATCCAATTCTTCGTCTTCCCAACTTGAACCGGCATGATCCTCCTCATTGGGGGAATAAGTTAAGCAGCCTGCATCAGGGTTAATCTCAATAGCTGCTGCGCTGCAATAGCGTTCATCCAAAAAAATACAATCCAGATAATGGCAGCGAATTCGTGGCATTTTATAAACTCCGTAAAAAAAGATAGTTATTTTTCGAGGGCATTTTACCTTAGTAAACACAAACCGTAAAGAATGGCAAGCCCGTTATCCTGGTCTAACCCGAATAGCCTCGATAACGTTGGGAAGATTTTCAAGTCTGGCAAGCAACCGGCTCAATTGTGAGATGTCCGCAATTTCAACAATAAGATTTACTTTCACAATATGTTGCTTCATATTCAACGAAAGATCAACCAGGCGGGCAGGTTCACTTGAAAGCACAGCAGAGATGTCAGCCATTAATCCCTGACGATCATAGGATGTGATTTGCAGCGGAACAGGGAAGGTTTGGGTCGCGCTGCCCCAGTCAACTTTTATTAACCGTTCAGTATCTCGGACTCGTAAAGCATTAGGGCAATCGGAGCGATGTATCGTCACACCACGCCCGCGGGTGATGTATCCTATGATCTCATCCCCAGGCATCGGATTGCAGCAATGGGCAAAGTTAGTTGCCATCCCAGAAAGACCGGAAACAGTTATTGAAGCACTGTCACCACTGCTACGGGGTAGTTCGGGAACCAGTTCGTCTACTTCCGCTAAACTTGGCTTGCTCAGTTCTTCAATTCGTGTGATCAATCTTCCCATCGGAATGTCACCACAGCCAATCCCTACGTATAAGTCTTCAAGTGTGCGAACGTTGAAACTTGAGACGTAATCGTTAAGGTTAATATCGGTCAGTCCAAGGCGTTTGAACTCTTTTTCGACCAGGAGTTTGCCGTGTTCCAAGTTTTGTTCACGAGCCTGCTGCTTAAACCACTGCTTTATTTTTGCACGCGATCGACCAGATTTTACTAGTCCGAGGTTAAGGTTTAACCAGTCCCGACTGGGACCGCCGCGATTTACAGTTAGGATCTCTACTTGATCACCTGTATGCAGGGTGTAGTCGAGAGTCACAAGCTTTCCGTTCACCCTGGCGCCACGGCAGCGATGACCAATATCAGTATGAACCTGGTAGGCAAAGTCGATGGGAGTAGATCCGTTGGGGAGCTCAATAACGTCACCCCGGGGTGTGAAGACGTAAACCCGATCGTGGAAAATGTCAGACTTCATTCCATCAATCAAGGTTTGACTGTCGTCAACCTCCTGGGACCAGACAAGCAAATTGCGCATAGATTGCACTTTTTGTTCGTAATCACTCGAAAGGGAAGCCCCGTTTTCTTTGTAACGCCAATGTGCTGCAATACCATACTCGGCATTGTGGTGCATTTCCCAGGTGCGAATTTGAACTTCGAGAGGTTTTCCGTCGCTATAGATCACGGCTGTGTGCAATGATTGATAGTTATTAGGTTTTTTGGCTGCGATGTAATCGTCAAATTCGCCAGGAATTGGCTGGAAATGCATGTGGATGATGCCAAGAACTTTATAGCAAGTCTCAACGTCATCCACGATTGCTCGTACTGCCCGCAAGTCCCGGATCGAATCAAAGTTCTTGCTTTTACCTTGCATTTTTCGGTAGATTGAATAGATGTGCTTGGGGCGCCCGGATATGGTCGCTTTCACATCTGCGTTGGTGCAAAGCTGCTGCAGGTCCGCTACAATGCGGTCAATCTCTTCCAGGCGTTTTGCCCGCCGCTGGGTGAGTTGATCAGTGATTTCCTTGTACTTCTCAGGATTGGTGTAGCGAAAACCCAAATCTTCGAGTTCCCACTTGAATTGCCAGATACCGAGGCGGTTCGCCAGGGGAGCAAAAATATCCAAAGTCTCCTGACCAATAACACGCTGTCGGTCCAATGGCAGAGAATTCAAAGTTCGCATGTTATAAAGGCGGTCAGCCATTTTGATCACAACTACCCGAATGTCGTCGCCAATTGCCAGCAGCATTTTGCGCAGGGTCTCAGCCAGATCATCCGAGAGCTTTAGCTCGGAGAGTGGGGTGGACGGAGCAAGGGGAGTGCGTTCCGGGGGATGTTGGTCTGCTCGGGAAAGCTGAGGGAGTGCTGTGATGCGAGTAACGTCCTCCACAAATCCAGTAATGGTACGGCCAAACTCTTTTCGCAAGCGTTCCACTGTCGTGGGTGTATCCATCAGGACGTCGTGAAGCAAACCAGCGGCAACGATGTTAGGGGAGGCCTCAAGATCAAGCAGGATGTTGGCGACGCCAAGACAATGCGTGAAATAAGGCAGACCGTTTGCACGCGTCTGACCGGCATGCGCTTCTTCCGCAAAACTATAAGCCTTTTGAATGAGCTCACGTTCAGCCGCAGAGTAGCTCTTGGGAAGTTTGTTAATAAATTGATCTCTATCCATGATTAGGCTAATTGTAAGCCAGAATTAAAAGCTTACTTAAGCTTTTCCATGCTTGTCCAGTCCCTGTTCAGGCGCATACTATGCAGACATTGATGTTCCTGTTCTGATGAATTTCCCTGAATTAAATGGGTCAGCAGCTTGCCGACGCCAGGTCCCAACATGAAACCCTGCCCACATGCGCCAGTGGCAAGCAGGAAGCCTTTGAGTCCTTCGACTTCCCCCAGAATTGGGTTGCCGTCGGGGGTCATCGGGTAAGTGCCGCGCCAGGTGCGCCTCACACGGCAATTTGCCAGTTTTGGCATGGTTTCAATTAAACGTCGGCTGGAGAGAGGCAGGAAGCCGCTGGTATCCTGGTCCAGGTATCCCCAGATTTGCGGGTTGGGGGTGACGCAGAAGATTATCTTTCCACTTGGATGCTGGTAAAAGTAGAAGTTGCTGGAGCCAGGCCTGGAGCGGATATCTACGATCATCGGCGTAAACATTGGCTGGATTGCTTCGGTGATGCCGGCTTCGTGCGCGTCAGGTCTGACGGGCAGGTCGAGCCCCACCAGTCGACCAATTTCAGCAGACCAGGAACCTGCGGCATTGATGAAATATTTTGTTGAATATCTCCCTCTATTCGTGACAATCGATCGGACTTTACCTGATGCTATATCAATCTCGGTGACAGTTTCGTCAAAATGGAAGACTGCGCCATGTCTGACAGCCTCCTGGTAGAAAGCAAAAGAGGCTTTCAGCGGCGAAGCAGAACCGTCCTCCGGGGAATAAGTGCCCCCACGCAGATCCGCTGGATTGATGTCCGGCACGAGCTCCAGGAAGGCTTGTCGATCGAGCCAGTTGATATTGAGCCCCAATTTGCGCTGCATGTCAAGCAGGTCCTTTAGGGTCTTTTCTATGGCGTCGTCGTAAGCCACAAAGCTGTACCCACCAGCCCTCCATTCGATATCCTGCCCATGTTCAGCTTCCCAGTGTGAGAAGATGTCGATGGCAGTGGAACAAAGCAAGATCTTAGCGGGGTCCGAATGGGTGGCACGGATGCCGCCAATGGCGTGTTTGTTCGAGCCCTGACCCGTGCTGGGGCGGGAATCGAGCACCAAAACCTTAAATCCTGCTTCTGCCAGGAAGAAAGCGGTTGGTGTGCCGATTGAGCCGGCACCTGCGATGATGACGTCGAAGTTCGTTTGTGAGCTCATGCGGATTCTCCTCCCTCATCTGCCAAACTCGCCAAAACCCGGACAGGCATCTCGATGAAAACCGGTCTGACCGGTGTCTCAGTGACCTCTGAAAGGGGTATCCCTTCCGCGAGATACATGCGTTTGATCATATTCAGGCAGGTCTTCCCGCCGCACGCTCCCATGCTGGCTTTCGTGACAGCCTTTATTTGGTTGATATCGCGTACGCCTTGTCGGATCAACGCCCGGATTTCACCGGCTGTGACCCTCTCACAACGGCAAATGAAGGCTTCATCGGCTAGATTTTCGGGATGATCCGTATCCAGTTCAAAGGGAGTCGGTTGAGTGGTCTCAATAATTCGTAATCCTGAAACCAGTTTGGCAATTTCCCGCCGGACTTCCACGGTGAGCAGGGAGGTGCCATTCGCATAGTCTTTGATCTTTTTGACGGTCTTGATGGTTGCTCTACCCAATGACATCCCCTCTGTGCTCGTCAACTCGATCTCTTCGCCTTCAATAACGCTTAGCGGGTCCTGTTCGAAGGGCAGGGTCACCAACGCGTTTTGGTTACCCTTGCGATAATCGACCAGCGTGACTGCCAACCCCGGGCAGACCGCTACGCAGCGCCCACAGGCTATGCAGCCTTTTTCGGCAAAGTAATCCACCTCCGGAAGGTGGCGGATGTCCGAGGGATCTACGTGGATCAGGTGACGCGGGCAGACCGTGGAGCAGGGGTCGCAGGGGATCTCCTGCGTACAGTGCATGATGGGGAATACCCCTTCTTCAAGATCGGGAAGGTCTGGATCAATGGTTTCTCCCGGGCGGGATTTTAAGATCTCTTCGATTGTAGCCCATTCAGCGGGGATTGCCTCAGTCCGCTTGCCAAGAAAACCGGCAATTTTTCGACCGGCTATCTTGCCCGAGAAGATCGCCGCTGAGGCTTCCGCAATTTCTTTGGCGTCACCTGCTGAAAAGACGGTCAAACCGACGCGTTCTGCCTGCCCGATAAACTCGTTGACAGGGTCCAATCCAACCGCGATCAGAACTGTGTCGCAGTCATATTGCCTTTCGCTACCAGGAATAGGCTTGAAATTCTTATCCACTTTGGCAATTACCACTTTTTCGACGTGATCCTTGCCCAGCGCTTCTATGACGATATGGGAGGTAAAGACAGGCACACCAGAACGGATTAGTTTGTCCTTGTGCACTTTGTATCCGCCGCAATCGGGAGCTGCCTCCACCAAACCGCAAACGTGAATTCCTGCCTGGATCGCGTGATAACCAGCAATCAGCCCCACGTTTCCTCCGCCGATGATGAAAAGATTCTCACAGGGGCGCACCAGGTCCCGATTAACCAGTGTCTGGAACGCGCCTGCGCCGTAAACTCCGGGCAGGGTGTTACCCGGGAATGCGAGGCTCTTTTCGCGCGCTCCGGTTGCCATAAGCAGCATCTTTGCGAAAACCAGAACGTATTCTTCTCCACCTTTGTAAACACCAATTGATTTATCCTCGAACACGCCCACAGCCGTGCTGCTTTCCCAAACATCCACTGATGTGTGTTGGCGCAGGGCTGCTTCGAGCTTTTTCGCAATGTCAATCCCGCGTGTGCCGGCGAAAACCGCTTCACTTGATCCAAAGAAGCGGTGAGTCTGCAGAACAAGCTTACCGCCGAGATGCGCCTTGTCATCGATCAAGATCGTGCTGACCCCCGCCTCTCCCAATTCGATCGCCGCGGAAAGCCCGGCTGGACCGCCTCCGATGATCAGCACGTCTGTGTGATATTCCGGGGTAGGACGGTTGACGTGAACATTTTTGGGTTGCACATGCGGCAATTTTGGAAGAACCTCCGCAGGAAAAACTTGCATATCCTTTTTCACGGGTGTCATGCAAGCTTTGACAGGGAGCGAATCAGCGATCACCATGCACTGCGAGCACTGCCCGTTGGCGCAAAAAATCCCCTGGGGGGAGTCATCCTTGGGGTGGTGGCCAAATATGGTGATGCCATTTGCCATGAGTGCGGAGGAAATCATTTCACCTTCCTTTGCCAGGAAGGTTTGGTCTTGCCAGTAAAACGGAATGTCTGCTACAGAATCATCAATCAGAATTGGGTGAGCCTTGATACGATTCTCAGTCATAAACTCCTCAAATGTTCGGTTTCAAGGGAGTATGATACCACCAACAAGGCGTCAATCGAAGATTTGCTGGTATTCCTGGTCCAGCTCGTTGTCGCTCAGATGCGAGTAGCGCTGAGTGACCGCGATGTTGGTGTGACGCGCCAGCACTTGCGCGAGTTTGAGGTTGCCGGTGCTGCCAAGAATCGTGGTTACGAAGTAGTGGCGGAAGGAGTGGGGGGTGATGGTGCCGACGGCTTCTTCGCCGAGGGATTCGCGCACACGTTGGTTCACGATTTCCCGTCCGGTGGTGGTTGAGATAGGTTTCACCTTCTTGCCAGCGCCCCGGTCGTGGCGCGCGAAAACCGGTTGCGACGCCAGCGTTTTACCGCTGTTGCCATCCAGGCTGGCGCGCTCGGCTAGATACATCTTGAGGGCGTCCAGGCTGCGCTTTGAAAAGCGCACCACCGCTTCTTTGTTGCCTTTTCCGATCACAATCGCGCGATGTTCCAGCCAGTCGATATCCCCACGGCGCAGGTTGCAGGCTTCGTGTACGCGCAGGCCGGTATCAGAGAGAGTGAGGAGGAAAGCCCGGTCCCGCAAGTTGATCAGGCGGTCCGATTCATCTTCTGTGGGTTTGGAAGTCAACGTCGCGGCATAGTCCAGCACGCTGTCGATGGCGCTCTTGGGGAACTGCGGCAGGCGGATGCCGGGCCGGCGCGCGCGCTGCTTGATCAGCAGGCGGATGCGGGGGAGGTTAATTGGCGCAAGATTTTCCCCCGCGATGAACTCAAACAGCCCAACTACGGATGTGATGTAAACCTGCTCGGTTGCTGAGGAGAAATCCTTGAGTGCGGTCAGCACCCAGATAACGGCTTCTTCAGGCAGGGAGGTAACCTCAGCCTTTTCAGGCTCAATCCCATTATCCTTCAGAACTTCGATGAAAAGGTTCATCGCGTTCGTGTAAGTGCGAAACGTATTCGCACTCCGCGAAAGCTTGACGGAGCTCAGGTAGTTCTGGATACATTCCTCGATAGAAATATTCATATTAAGCTTATTAATTACGATATAATGCGCATAGTATTGTTTTTTTTTTTACTAAAGTAAGTACATCAACCATCTTGATTATAATCGTGAAAGAGGAGTGGGTGGGGCGAGAGAATCAGAATTAATATTCAGCTATTTAGTTACAATTGTATTCTTCAAGGAGCTATGATGGGTAAAACGGAATGTACGTTTACGAGTGGGACGGATTGGTTTCGGCTGAGGGCATGCGGGATTCTGATCCATGATGGCAAGGTATTGATGATCCGGAATGATAGCGACCCGTTCTATTACTCAGTCGGTGGATGCGTGGAGCATGGCGAGAGCCTGGAAGAAGCGGCTGTACGCGAAGTTTGGGAGGAAACGGGCTGGAAGTTCGAGGTGGAGCGGTTGGCATTCATACACGAAAACTTCTTTCGTGGAAAAGCTGGAACGATTGAAGGACTGAATTGTCACGAATTGGCGTTTTACTATCTGATGAAGTGGGACTACGATTGCATCATTTCCTCAAATAGCCATAGTATGGGAGGTTTGCCGGAACGACTGGATTGGCTTGAGATCTCTCAATTGAACGATCAGAAGATGCAGGTGTATCCAACATTCTTTGCGGAGGAACTTTTACGTCTTCCATTCCACGCAAAACATATTTTGACTTACGAATCTGATTTCTGATTCATCAATTCGTTTCGTGAGCGGTTGAGCTGACCTTCCTCGTTGATCATGCTTGCGATAATGATACTTATCATAACCATAAGGTAATTTTTCTAATGCTTTCAACCCACCCACTGGTTTGGCCCTCAAAATTGGCCAAAGATCAGGCTGTCACTTTTTGGATTGTTTCAAAGCGTTCCAGGCGCCGATCCAGGGTTCGCCTATCCGATTTTTCTCCGCGATCTTTACATTGCTGAAACGCTGCCCCACTGAAATGGCTTCTGTTGCGATCTGGGCCCAATCCTGCGCCAACACCGCAGCTTTAAGACGTGCTTGGCTGCCTTCGATCCAGGACCATTCCTGGCGAAACTGATCCGCCTTCACCCAGTAATCACGTTTTTCCCAGGCTACCATAGCAGCTTCGATGGTTTCGTTAATTTTTTCAAGCGCCAGGACGATGTATGCGGCCATATCCAGGCTTTTCTCATCTGGATTGCCCTGCTGCATCAGTGTACGAATCGCCAGGACGATCGAGCGCGCTAATCTATTGCGAAGCGTTGTACCGCTTTCAGTTGTTTTGATTGCCATAACTCACCTTTTTCAAAAAGTCAGACGCTATTATACTCTCCTCCCCCACCCCGCCGCCTATACATTGTAAAGGCGATTGTGTAAGGTTTGTATGAAGTATTAAATTGATGATATCGCTTCGCAAGATAAGCTCGCGATGACGTAATCAGGGTGAGAACGCTTCGCAAGGGAATCTCGCGATGAAGGGATCAAGATGGGATCGCTTCGCAAGGGAAGCTCGCGATGACGACATCTGATTGAGATCTCTTCCCAACATAATCTAAACAGATTCTGGCGATGTTGGTTTCTTGTGGTAACCCCCAAGTTTCCCCCTTCCGGAAACGGAACTCTCAAGCTATAATCTAATTGTCGGGAATGCCTGACGTCAACTGAATAAAAAATCATTAGAGGCGCGGCGGATTGTGTAGAAACTTCGCTATCATCCCAGGACTGGGAGAAGAAACGAATTATCCGTCGCCGAAGGGCAAAAGGAGAGTCCTCTCCCCCGCCTTGGTGCGCCTAACGAAGTTCGGCCACTGTCATGCGATTGCATGGAGCGCTATGTGTCTTTCTAAGCACATAGCGTTTTTAATTATCAGGAGAATGCGATGAACGAAGTAGTAGTGATTAGACTGAGGATCGGAGCGGAAAACGCTCATTACGGCGGCGGGCTCGTGGATGGAGCTCACATGACCAAACTATTTGGCGACGTGGCTACTGAACTGCTGATCCGGCGCGATGGCGACGAAGGGCTCTTCAGAGCTTACGACAACATCGAATTTCTCGCGCCTGTTTACGCCGGGGATTTCATCGAGGCCAAAGGCTGGATCACCAGCGAAGGCAATACCTCGCGCAAGATGGCGTTCGAAGCCTGGAAGGTCATAGCCCCTCGCCCAGACATCTCGGATTCCGCTGCGGAAGTTCTGGCTGAACCGGTGCTGGTTTGCAAAGCAAGCGGCACATGTGTGACCCCGAAAGATAAGCAACGCCTGGGCTAATCGAAGGCGATTACCAAAAAGGAGAGAGACATGAGTGCACACAAGGTTATCATCACCGCGGCGATCAGCGGCGCTGAAGTCACCCAAGAAATGAACCCCGCTGTCCCCTATACGATCGATCAATACGTGCGTGAGGCGAAACTCGCACGCGAAGCCGGCGCATCTATCATCCATCTGCATGCCCGCTTTGATGACGGCACCCCGACACAGGACCGAGAACGCTTTAGAGAGATCATCAATGCCATCCAGGCAGCCTGCCCGGACGTGATCATTCAACCTACCACTGGCGGAGCCACCGGCATGTCTGCTGAAGAACGGCTGCAACCGACTGAGCTTTATCCTGAAATGGCAAGTCTGGATTGCGGCACGATGAACTTCGGCGGTGATGACATCTTTGTCAACACTGAAAACATGATCATTGAGTTTGCTGCCCGCATGAGCGAACGCGGGATCAAACCAGAGCTGGAGTGCTTTGATAAAAGCCATGTTGATATGGCTTTACGGTTGGTCAGGAAGGGTTACATCCAGCCGCCTTTGCATTTCAACTTTGTGTTGGGTGTGAATGGCGGCGCAACGGGTACCCCGCGCGATTTGCTGTTCCTCAAAGAATCCCTGCCGGAAGGCGCAACTTTCACCGTGACTGGAATTGGTCGCTGCCAGCTGGACATGAACGTGATGGGCATGCTTCTGGGCGGACACGTTCGCGTGGGCTTTGAGGACAACCTGAAATACAACCGCGATAGAAATGCCGTATCGAATGCAGAATTCGTTGAACGTATCGTCCGCATCGCAAAAGAATTGAACCTGGAAATCGCCACGCCGGCAGAAGCCCGCCAGATTTTGGGCATGCCTGAGCGTGTAATTTAGTTAATCTATCTTTGGAGGATTTGTTTTATGGCAATGGGTAATAAATATGGTGCACACCGCGTGATCGAGCCCAAAGGGCTGCTGCCACAAGCAGCGCAAAAGATCGACAACTCGATGGAGATCTTCGACAACGAAATTCTGATCGATGTTTCAGCGTTAAACATCGATTCAGCCAGTTTCAGGCAGCTCTGGACCGCTTCCGAGCAGAACGAAGATCGGCTGAAGGAAATGGTTTTGGGAATTGTCGCCGAACGCGGCAAGATGCAAAACCCAGTGACTGGTTCCGGCGGCATGCTGATGGGCAGCATCGCGAAAATCGGACCCGCATTGCAGGATCGCAAGGATATCAAGGTCGGTGATCGCATCGCATCCCTGGTTTCGCTTTCTCTGACCCCTCTTCAAATCGAAGAAATCCTGGCAGTTCACCCAGAAACCGACCGTGTGGATATCAAAGGGCAAGCCATTCTCTTTGAGAGCGGCATTTACGCCAAACTCCCGGATGACATGCCTGAAGCGCTCGCCCTGGCAGCGCTGGATGTTGCTGGCGCGCCAGCACAGACCGCCAATATCGTCAAACCTGGCGACTCGGTACTGATCCTCGGCTCTGGCGGCAAGAGCGGCATGCTCTGCGGCTATGAAGCAATGAAACGTGTGGGTCCCTGCGGTAATGTTGTTGGGATGAGCCGCAACAACCGCTATGAAAGGACCTTACTGGACAATCACTTTGTTCACAAGTACTTCGTGGCAGACGCAGCTAATCCAGTGGAAGTGCTTGAAAAAGCCCTGGAATGCAATGGCGGCAAAGAATACGACGTTGCCATCAACGTTGTCAACATCCATGGCACAGAAATGTCCACCATTCTCCCCGTTCGCGATGGCGGATTGGTTTATTTCTTCAGCATGGCCACCAGCTTTACGCGTGCAGCCCTGGGCGCTGAAGGTATTGGAAAAGACGTTACCATGATCATTGGTAACGGTTACACTCGCAATCACGCTGAGTTCACCCTACAGGTATTGCGCGAATCGCAGGCACTGCGTGAGATCTTTGAGAAAAGCTATATCTAAATCAGAAATTAGTGACTGCGCAAAAGTTGCAGCCTCTTTCAGAAACGAAGGAGTCGAGGGATGAAAGCTGAAGAAAAATATATCAACACGAGCGGTGAAACCAGGCGAAGACAACTCTTTCCGGATGTGTCAGACGAGCAGTGGAATGACTGGCACTGGCAGGTCTCCCATCGCATTTCGGATGTCGACACCTTAAAGAAGTATCTGCCGCTCACCCCCGAAGAGGAACAAGGTTCACGAAAAGCGCTTGAACACTTCAGAATGGCAATCACTCCCTATTACTTGAGTCTGATCGATCCCAATGACCCTCACGACCCGGTGAGAAGGCAGGCTGTGCCGACTGGCAATGAAGCCTATCGCAGCCCTGAAGATCTTGAGGATCCGCTTGAAGAGGATGGGGACTCCCCTGTTCCTGGGCTCACTCACCGCTACCCTGACCGTGTGCTCTTCCTCATCACCGACCAATGTGCCATGTACTGCCGGCACTGCACCCGCCGCCGTTTAGCTGGTCAGAAAGACGGCGCACGCACACGCGCGCAGATTGATGCCTGCATCGACTATATCCGCAATACCCCCTCGGTGCGGGATGTGTTGCTTTCTGGTGGTGATGCGCTCCTGATGAGCGACGAACGGCTGGAATACATCCTCTCCAACCTTAGAAACATCGATCACGTGGAAATCATCCGCATTGGCACGCGTACACCGGTGGTTCTGCCTCAGAGGATCACGCCTGAATTATGTGCAATCATCCGTAAATACCATCCGGTCTGGCTGAACACGCACTTCAATCATACGAATGAGATTACTCCGGATTCCAAGCGAGCCACTACCATGCTGGCAGATGCCGGAGTGCAATTGGGAAATCAATCTGTACTTTTGCGCGGCGTCAACGATTGCGTGCACGTCATGCGCAAACTGGTCAATGGCTTGGTTTACATTCGTGTTCGTCCCTATTACATCTATCAGTGTGATCTTTCGCTTGGTCTTTCTCACTTCCGTACACCCGTTGCCAAAGGTCTTGAGATTATTGAGAGCCTGCGGGGGCACACTTCCGGTTTCTGCGTCCCCACCTACGTGGTCGACGCACCTGGCGGCGGAGGAAAGATCCCGGTGATGCCCGATTATTTGATCTCCCAGAACCCTGATCATATTGTTTTGCGGAATTTTGAAGGCGTGATCACCACCTACAAACAGCCGGATGAATACAAGAATGAGTGTAATTGCCCGGTTTGCAGGGGCGAGGAAAAGGGTGAGCTGATTGGCGTTGCCAGTTTACTGGCTGGTCAACAAATGACCCTCGAGCCGGTTGGTTTACTTCGAAACAGAAGAAAGCATAAGGAATAATTGGCGGTGTTATGAACGCGGTTGCGGCCAAAACAAGCAATGAGCTGCTCCAGCTGACAGGTCTACAAGACTTGCAGTCTCTGGCTATCATTGGGCTGTCAAAAAATGCCGGAAAGACGACCTGCCTCAACCACATCATCGCTGCCTGGCAAGAATCCGGTCAGACTCGTCCTTTAGCCCTTACTTCTGTGGGCAGAGATGGTGAACTGGAAGATATTCTGAGTGGAAATCCTAAACCGCGCATCTACGTGCCGATGGGCACATTGATTGCCAGCGCAGATGGAGCACTGCAGCACAGTGACGCCCTGCTTGAGATTCTGGAGATCAGCAACATCCGAACAGCTTTAGGTGAAGTCATCATCTGCAGGGCACTTAGTGACGGCTATGTGGAATTGGCAGGACCCAGCGTGACAGACGAAATTGCTGCCATTGCCCACCTGATGCGGCAATACGAACCAGAATGCCTATTTATCATTGATGGAGCATTATCACGGCGTTCACAGGCCAGCTTTGGAATGAGCGAGGCAGTCATATTGTGCGTCAGCGCGGAAACTTCCGCAAATCCTGAAACATTGGCTGAAAAAGCGAGTTTCGCCCTGAGCTTGCTACAGACGCCCGCTCTGCCAGAAGACGCAGCAACCTTAATTTCTCAGGCAATAACAACACATCCTGACGAACGTGTCGTCATGCTCAACGGCAACAAACCACATTGCACCACCACAACCCTCAACATCCCAACCCTGGTTGGATATGGCAAGACGATCGCCAATAAGCTGAAGTCTGACACCACTTACCTGTACCTGCAAGGCGCTCTGACAGACCTGGTGCTGCAGGAATTGCTTAGCGAAACAAACTTTAACAGTCTAACCCTCGTTGTGGAGGATGGTACCCGCCTGTTCATCAAACCAGGCAGTTTGCATAAGCTTCAAGGTCGTAAGGTCAACCTCGCTGTCATAAACCCATTGGATGTGCGGTTGGTGTGCCTCAATCCCACCCGCGCAAATGGGCAGTGTCTTGATTCTCAAGTGCTGCTTGCGGAATTACGCAATGATATCGCCATTCCCGTGGTAGACCTGGGACCCAGGACGATGTGAGATCACAATGAAAACCTCGGTCATGATTTCCCCGGACTTGCTAGATGATTTAGGACTGCTAAGAGTTCTGGAGGCTTGCCAATGTCGCAGTCCTCAGGGAAATAACCTCAAGAACACTGCCCGACTCTACACAAATACCTCCCGAGGCGTATTACAGGAGGAGTTGAACGCCATAGATAGCCTGCTGGACTTAGTTAAGTCAAACCACCCTCAAGTTACTGAAGTGCAAATACAGCTATCACGTTTACGCGAGCTAAGGGGCACCCTCGGTCGGCTTGAAAAGGGCAACCTGCTGGATGACACCGAGTTTTTTGAGTTGAAAAGCGCTTTTGCTATTTTCAATCGCATTAGCAAAATGAAAAGCCTGCTCGATGCGGCTGGAGTTTGTTTTGATGACACCAAATCAGCAGCAGATTTGCTTGATCCAGCCGGCACAGGCAACCCTACTTTCCACATTTACAGTGAGTATTCGCCGGAACTTGCGCTGATCCGGGCAAGAAAGAAGGAGCTGGAAAGAGACATTCGCCAGGCAACGGGTAAACAACGCAAAACCTTGCTGACACAACGTGCCCTTTTGACAGCCGAGGAAGATAAGGATGAAGAAGTCATCCGTCGGGAATTGGGAATGAAGCTGGCTGAATGGTTGCCACAAATAAACAACAATGTAAATAGCTGTGCCAACCTTGATTTCCGACTCGCAAAAGCTTTCCTGGCATCACGTTGGAATGGATGCTTACCTAAATTAGTGGAGCATCACAGCCCTTCAAAATTACATAATGCGTTTCATCCACTGATCGCCTCGATGCTTGAGAAACAAGGATTAACCTTTACTCCGACATCGATCGAACTCCAAAAAGGCTCAACGGTTCTTCGAGGAGCCAACATGGGTGGTAAGAGTGTCGCCTTGAAGACAGCTTTCCTGGCACTCCTGATGACCCAACTGGGATATTTCCCATTTTGTGAAAGCTTGGAAACTCCGTTGTTTGATTTTTTTGCATTCGAATCCAGTTATGAGGGTGATCTGCAACGGGGGCTCTCTTCGTTTGGTCTAGAGGCTGTTCAAATCCGAAATCACTATCGCAAGAGTCAAACTCAGAGAGGTTTGATCCTGATGGATGAACCTTGTCGGGGAACAAATCCTTCTGATGCAACGGCAATCGTTCAAGCGCTTTGCAACGTTTATAGTAAATCCAACAGCACGTTTCTGATTGCCACGCACTACCATGTCAGAAAAGCATCAGGAATTCGTTTTTACCAGGTGCGTGGCATAAACCCTGACGCACTGTCAGAATTAGCCTCTTATCGATATAGCCCCCCTAAAACTGACGTAACTGAAGATGATTCGCCACCAACTTTGTCAAAAATCTCATTAAAACTGCAACATGAGGACCTGACAAGAGTCAGGCGAATTCAAAATTTGATGGATTATCGCCTCGAGGAAATCGACGGCGTTCATCAATCCCCTTCAGGTGCGATCAAAATTGCTGAGCTGCTAGGTGTGGACGAAGAATTATTACGCGAGATGAAAGCAGCCCGGCCGGAGGAATAATGGCAAAACTAAAGATAGATTGGGAAAAAGTAAGGCTAGCGCGGGAAGCAGCCCGGCAGGTTGTGGAAGACGTCCATGCTTACACCCAGCAATTCACCACTACGACTATTGAAAGGTCGATTTGCCGGCTATTTGGCATTGACGGTGTTGATGCTACGGGCGTACCTCTGCCAAATGTGGTCGTGGAACACCTTGCATCCCGCCAGATGCTGGGACTTGGGGTGAGCTACTGGCTTGGACAGGCAGCGATTACGCTCGGCAAAGAACCCCAGGAAATCGCGGAAGCGGTTGCCCAGGGCGAGTTAGATCTCACCCAGACAGACCCGGTTGATCTTTTCGAGATTCAATTGTGGGCAGAAAAACGAGCCGAAGAAGCAGTCTCAAAGATTCACCGCAATCGCATCATAAGAGAAGAAAAATTGCTTGAGTACGGCGATCACTCCGGACCTTTGATCTATGTCATTGTTGCGACTGGAAATATCTACGAGGATATCCTCCAGGCCAGAGCTGCTGCCACGCAAGGCGCTGATGTAATCGCGGTCATTCGCACCACCGGGCAAAGCCTGCTCGATTATGTGCCTTTTGGCGCGACGACCGAGGGTTTTGGGGGCACCATGGCGACCCAGGAAAACTTCCGCCTGATGCGCGAAGCGCTGGATGAGGTCGGGGCGGATCTGAAGCGATATATTCGCCTCTGCAACTACTGTTCAGGTCTTTGCATGCCCGAGATTGCGGTTATGGGCGCTATCGAACGCCTGGATGTGATGCTCAACGACGCGCTGTATGGCATCTTGTTTCGAGATATCAACATGCAGCGTACTCTCATCGACCAGGAGTTCTCCCGCCTGATCAACGCTGCAGCCGGGATCATCATCAATACAGGCGAGGATAACTATCTGACCACTTCTGATGCTTACGAGGAAGCGCATACAGTATTGGCTTCGCAGCTTATCAATGAGCAGTTTGCCCTGAAAGCAGGTCTGCCCGAGGAGCAGATGGGTCTGGGGCATGCCTTTGAGATGAACCCCGAGCTCAAGAACGCTTTCTTGTACGAGTTTGCCCAAGCCCAGCTTGCCCGGCAAATCTTCCCAAATGCCCCACTAAAATACATGCCCCCCACCAAGTTCAAAACTGGTAATATCTTCCGATCGCACGTCCAGGACGCGCTTTTCAATATTGTGACCGTCATCAGTGATCAACGCATTCACCTGCTTGGAATGCTGACCGAAGCCATTCATACGCCCTTTTTGGCAGACCGTGCTCTTGCAATCGAAAACGCCCGCTACATCGCCACCAGCTTTGCGGATTTTGGGGAAGACATCGAGTTTCGGGAGGGCGGGATCATGGAGCAGCGGGCTGCGAATGTGCTAGATTTAACCCTTGACCTTCTTCAGAATATTCGGCGAGATGGTCTGTTTAGAACCATTGAGGACGGACGTCTGGCAGGCATCAAGCGGCCATTTGAAGGCGGTAAGGGGCTTGCAGGGGTAGTCGTCAAAGAGGAGCAATACATGAATCCTTTCATTGCCCTTTTGATGGAAGAATCAAAGCTTGGGTCTGAACGTTATCATCGTGCAAAAGCGACACTTGAGGATGGTAAAAATGAGTAGCGGACATTATTCAACCAAGAAAGCCGATTTTGACAAAACACTGGATTTGACTCAACTAAAACCTTACGGCGACACGATGAACGATGGCAAGGTTCAACTTTCTTTCACCCTGCCCGTCCCGGATAGTGAAGTGGCAGTCGAAGCGGCCCGACAATTGGCGATGAAGATGGGATTGGTTGAGCCCACGGTGACCCACCACGCCCCATTGGATAAGTCATTCAGCTTCTTTGTGGTGTATGGAAGTGTGAGCCATTCAATAGACTATACGCAAATACACGTGGAATTCGTAGATATCAACAAGATGAGCCTGGATGAAACCGATCTGTTCATCCAGCAGAACTTTGGTCGAAAGATCAGGGTGATTGGGGCGAGCACGGGCACCGACGCTCATACTGTTGGTATCGACGCGATCATGAACATGAAAGGCTACGCAGGTCACTACGGGTTGGAGCGCTACAAGATGATCGAAGCGCTAAACTTGGGCAGCCAGGTAACAAACGAGGATTTCATTCGTAAGGCAGTCGAGTTTGACGCAGATGTCTTGTTGGTCTCGCAGACAGTGACTCAAAAGAACGTCCACGTCCAGAACCTGACCGAGTTGGTAGAGCTTCTCGAAGCAGAACGTCTGCGTAAACGCTTTTTACTTATCATCGGCGGACCTCGCATCAGCCACGAACTCGCCAAGGAATTGGGTTGTGACGCGGGGTTTGGTCCTGGCAAGTATGCGGATGACGTCGCAAGTTACATTTGCACCGAGTTGGCGGCACGCAAGCAGCATGGCTCGTAGTTTTAATAAATCCTGGAGAAAGGTATGAGTGATGAGCAAGTTGATTAGTTTGGAAGATGCAGTGAACCTCGTGCGTGACGGCGATACGATCATGGTAGGAGGATTCCTGGCTGTGGGCACGCCTGAACGGCTTATCGATGCCCTGATTGCCAAGGGAGTAAAGGACCTGACCCTGATCTGCAACGATACTGGTTTTGTCGACCGCGGTGTCGGTAAGATGGTCGTCGCTAAAATGTTTACGAAGATCATGGCTTCTCACATTGGAACCAACCGCGAAACCGGCCGGCAAATGCTGGAAGGTGAAACCGAAGTCGTGCTGATCCCCCAGGGCACCCTGATCGAACAGATCCGGGCTGGCGGCTTTGGGCTTGGCGGCGTGCTCACCAAAACCGGTCTAGGTACGGAGGTGGAAAAAGGGAAAACGGTCATCGAAATTGATGGCGAGCGGTACCTGCTCGAGAAGCCTTTGCGTGCCAACGTAGCGCTGCTTTTCGCGGAAAAAGCTGACGAAAAAGGCAACCTGACCTTCCACGGTGCCACGAGGAACTTTAACACCTATATGGGTGCAGCTGCGGATATCGCGATTGTTGAAGCGCAGAAAGTGGTTGGAGTTGGCGAAATGTGCCCGGACGAAGTAGTTGTTCCTGGTGTCTTTATTGATCGAATCGTTGATGGAGGCGCACTATGATGGACAAACAGCAAATGCAGGAATTCATTGCCAAACGCGTTGCCCAGGAACTCCAGGATGGAACCCTTGTGAACCTCGGCATTGGGTTGCCGACGCTGGTCGCCAATTTCGTCCCTGAAGGCCGAGACGTCACCTTTCAATCCGAAAATGGTTTCATCGGCGTAGGTCCTGTTCCCACCCAAGACCTGATCGATCCCTGTATTGCTAATGCCGGCGCGATGCCTGTGACCATCCTGCCGGGTGGAAGTTTCTTTGATAGCGCCATGTCCTTTGGCATTATCCGCGGTGGGCACGTGGATGTGACGGTTCTGGGAGCTTTGCAAGTTGCCGAGAATGGCGATATTGCCAACTACATGATCCCAGGCAAGATGGTGCCGGGTATGGGTGGCGCGATGGACCTGCTTAGCGGTGCCAAGAAAGTGATCGTTGCGATGGAGCATACTGCCAAAGGGGCACCCAAACTTCTGCCTGAATGTACTCTGCCCCTCACAGCGATCAATGCGGTTGACTTGATCGTAACTGAAATGGGAGTCATCGAAGTGACGCACGAAGGTTTTGTGCTGATTGAACAAAATCCGGATTACACCCTGGACGAAATCAAAGCCGCCACCGGCGCCCCACTGATCATCAGCGCGGCGTTGCGGCAAATGATGTAAACGATTCGAGAATTGCAAACAAGTTTTGACACTCACATACGGAAATTATATAAATTGATTTAAAACGGGTGAACAATTTAGTTCACCCGTTTTACTTTTACGTTCAAACCAACTATCAAAAACCGCAAGCATAACATGTCGGTTGGGGCAGAGAAACGAATTCCAGCCCCAACCTCCGATTCAATGTTTATCTACTACCTCGTATAGACAATAACAGTGCCATTGCTGTCACCCTCCGGGTCAGTATTAGCTGAGGCATCGTAGGTGTAACCACTAAGAGTAACGTTGGAAACACTGAAAGTCACCGATGGAACTGTCAGTTTCAGGTTTTTCGCTGAAACTTCACACGTCCCGTTACTGCCAGTAACGCAACTCGCAGATCCAGTGTATCCATCGCTCCAAACGCCGCTGACTGTCGCGCCGCTCACCGACTCACCCTGATTATCCTTTATTGTAATTGTAACGATTGCGTTCCAGCGGTTTCGGACAATCGTATAACTACCGTCCAGGTCGGAAACATGCAGAGAATCAGTCGCAGGTGGCGGGGTTAGAGTAGGATCAGGTGTTGGCGTTGGTGTTGGCGTAGGTGTTAGCGTTGGCGTTGGTGTTGGCGTAGGTGTTAGCGTTGGTGTTGGTGTGGGAGTTACTGGCGTGGTTCCACCATACCCCAGGTATTCCAGGGCTGCTCTGGCTTGCACCAGTCCATAACCATAATAATTATCTCTTCCTGCGGCGCCCAGATCCTGAGCTGAGGCGGTGAGGGCGTTCCTGATTTCCACATTCGTCAAAGTTGGATCCCAACTCCAAACCAAGGCTGCGACTGCTGAAACATGCGGAGTCGCCATGGATGTGCCATCCCAGGCTTCATAACCACTTGCAGGTTGCGCTACCTGGCTGAGAACTGTTGCAGTTCTTTCGAGTTTATTGGCCACAAGGTATTGACCAGCTTCCTGGCTGAGTGAGATGCCAATTATGGAGGAACTGTAGCCTTCTCCTAAAGTGCCCAAAAAGTCTCCGGGTACGTTGTTATAAATGATTGCTGCGGCACCCCCGCCTGACTGCACATTAATTACTTTGTCATAGAAGGAAATATCTCCCCGTTCACACAGGACAACCTTGCCAGCCCAGGCACCAACTGAATCGCATAATCCACCGGCAACCAACGCACCGCTTGCTGTTCCACGGGCGGAAAATTCAACATGCGCACCAGCGTAATCGACACCATCCACGGTAGCCCGGTTGGTCTCAAGGTATGGGAGTGTTGAAAGCACAGCAACACCAGGCGCGGCTATTTCCACTTGGCTGTTATATTGTGAGAAATCAGCAACAACTTTGCCGCTGTCAATGGCTGCCACAGACATTACCGAATCGTAAGAAGCCGGGTAAGAATAAGCAGAGGTTCCACTGTTACCTGCTGCTGCAATGCTGAGCACACCGGCAGCGTAAGCATTAGCGAAGGCTGCCTTTTCAGTACGGCTTGATTTGGAGCCCCCCAAACTCATGCTAACCACGTTTGCGCCGGCAGCCTGGCAGCGGTTGAGGGCGTCGACAAGGTTGGAGGCGTAGGTTGCGTTGCCGTCATCGGCAAAAAACTTGACAATGTAAAGGTTCACAGTTCCCGGAGTAACGCCAACCACGCCGAGATCGTTATTTTCAGCCGCGATAGTGCCGCCAACATGCGAACCGTGCCCAAAACCATCTGTTGACCACTTTGTAGGATCTGCATCTACCTGCGAATATCCACCTTTGGTGGCAGGAGGAAGGTCGTCATGCCCCTGGTAATAACCCGAATCAATAATACACAGCGTCCGGGTTGCGCCGGTGGGTGCACCTGTATCAACAATTCCATCACGATTTACATCCCAAACATCGCGCGCCTGGACCATGTCGATACCATTAGGCACAGTCTGACCGAGAGCATCCACAACATCCAGAGCTGCTTCTGTCACATGCCCCTCCATTGCACTGATGGGATATCGCTCAGCATCTTCTTCAACCTCAATGACCCAGGGGTTGTTTAGGATCCCGTTTAGGGCAGCCGCCGGGAGACTGACAACATAAGCGCCAAGCTCAGGAAAATCGTAATGGATCTGGCTGCTGCTTGAACTTAATGCCTTGAAAACTTCAGACTTTCCCCCATCCCGGTAGGAAACCCAAACTCGGACCGTGTCCGACTGGTCTGCCATAACCGGACTTGCGACGCTGAACAACAGCATCAGAACTGCGGATAGGACGAACAGTACTCTTGCTTTTTGCATTTTTTTACTCCTTGTTGTTAAAGAGGAATGGAATTTGACCAAATCTACACCTTAATTTCTCAGACATGGGTAAATTGAATCAATAATCAATGATGATGAAATGTTCCAAATTGCTTTACGCTGTCTTTATTTTTAACCGTCTAAAAGCAATATGAAATTATCCATCCTCTTAGACTTTTTCTGGACAGAATATGCTGGCTTCTCAAAAACCGACGCGATGATAGAGGTCCGTCTATTTGTAATAGGATGGAATCAGAGTTCCTGATTCCATCATCTATTAATGAGTGGTAAAAAGAGTGCCGGGTTTGGTTTATCTGGTAAACCATTAACAACAGGATTACTCACACCAATTGG
This sequence comes from Anaerolineaceae bacterium, assembly GCA_035388405.1. Classification (GTDB taxonomy): domain Bacteria; phylum Chloroflexota; class Anaerolineae; order Anaerolineales; family Anaerolineaceae; genus Mesolinea. Next base: position 279 of record DAOOPV010000006.1, on the reverse strand, counting down.
GCTCCACAAGCCGCCTACATTGCGGGCCTGGAAGGATACGTAATAAGTTTGGTTCTGTTGCAGTAACAAATTATCGCGAGTGATTTCTGCCGTTGCGATATTAGTCCAATTGACGACCTCCACCCCACCAGGTGTGCTGCCGATGGCATAGCGGTAACCGACGATCTCGGAATCCGGGTCATAGGCGAAGGCCTTTGCAGAAAGCTGTGTCAGACCGCCACTACCCCAGGCATTGACGCCTGGTTTTTTTGGCGGGGTGGTGTCGGAAATCTCGCCGGC
>DAOOPV010000005.1:0-69888 GCA_035388405.1 Anaerolineaceae bacterium | reverse complement strand
CGCGTTCAGGCTTTGCCAGGCAAGGAAATCAACCTCAACCAATGAAAGTGCTTGCTGTAGTTCCTCAGCATGAGGATTAATGGTGGGGGTAGGTATCATGGTGGCGGTAGGCGGCAGCGATTTTGTCCCAATGGGGCTTGGGGTGCTGGTGGGAGTAGGGCTTGGGGTGGGGCTTGGCTGAGCAGTGGCAGTTCGATAATAATCCGCCATAAAGGTAGCTAATCTTTGGGCTTGCAGAGCTTCTGCTTTCACAGGGCGATGTCTTGCCCTGAAATATTGCAAGCCAAAGCCAACCGTCAGAGCGGCTGAGAGCAGAAAAAGGATGCTCAATATCACCAATGATAGCCTTCGCTTAACTTCCATTTGGAAAGAATAGTATTCTTTTTGCCACAGAAATATCAAGTTATTCCTATCCGGAGTTTATACAAAAAAGAAGCGGATTTTTGATCCGCTTCTTTTAACAATCTGATTTATTGAGAGTTTGGCTATTCAGTCAGGAGTCTGACAGTTTCTTTAAGAGCGCCGGCTCTGTCGGTTCGTTCCCAGGTCAGGTCCAGATCATCGCGACCGAAATGCCCATAGGCAGCCAGCTGGCGGTAGATCGGGCGCAGCAGATCCAGGTCGTGGATGATGGCGCGTGGGCGCAGGTCGAAGACCTTGGCGATTGCCTGGGCAATTTTTTCATCGTCCACCGCACCAGTGCCGAATGTTTCCACGTTGATGCTCAGCGGGTGTGAGACGCCGATGGCATACGAAACCTGCACTTCGCAGCGTTCAGCCAAGCCGGCTGCGACCACGTTCTTTGCCACCCATCGGGCAGCGTAGGCTGCGGAGCGGTCAACCTTTGTCGGGTCCTTACCGCTAAAAGCGCCGCCGCCGTGCCGTCCCATGCCGCCATAGGTATCCACGATGATCTTGCGTCCGGTCAGGCCGGCATCGCCCATCGGACCGCCGATAACAAAACGACCGGTTGGGTTGACATAAATCTTGGTGTCCTCATCCACCAGTTCCGCAGGAATGACAGCCTTGATCACGTGTTCCAGAATGTCCGCCTCAATGCGATCGTGGCTGACTTCTTCGTGATCCAGCTGGTCGGCGTGCTGGCTGCTGATAACGATAGTGTGGATGCGAACAGGCTTGCCGTAGTGATATTCCACGGTTACCTGGCTCTTGCCATCGGGGTACATCCAGGGCAGGGTGCCATTCTTGCGGACTTCCGCCATGCGGCGGGTCAGCTTGTGGGCGTAGTAGATGGGCATAGGCATCAGGGTTTCGGTTTCATTGCAGGCAAAGCCAAACATCATGCCCTGGTCGCCAGCGCCTCCGGCTTCGATGAAAGCTTCGTTGTATTCGATTGCTTCCTTGACGCCGTTTTGGTCCACACCGCGCGAAATATCCGCGCTCTGGTTGGCCAGCGCCACCAACACACCGCAAGTGGAGCCGTCGAAGCCCTTCTTGCCGCGGTCGTAGCCGATGTCGTTGACCACTTCGCGCACGAGGGCATCGATGTCAACATAGGTCTTGGTGGTCACTTCGCCGTAGGTCAGCACGAAGCCGGTCTTGATGGCTGTCTCGCAGGCAACCCGGCTGGCTTTATCTTCCGCGATCATGGCATCCAGGATCGCGTCGCTGATCTGGTCGCACATCTTATCGGGATGACCTTCGGTGACCGATTCAGAAGTGAACAGGTACTTGGGTGATTTCATAAAAGTTGTTGTCATTGTTTTAACCTCCTCAGGTTACGTAAATAAAATGCCCCTGCAAGTGAGGGGCATTCCGCTTGGTATGCTGTAGCCTCTCATCTTCCAGATTGTCTGCCGGAATTGGCACCATACGCTGGGTTGGTTGCCGAGGTTTCAAAGGGCCGGTCCCTCCACCTCTCTGGATAAGAGCGCCGCAAGGGCTATGTAATTGCGTGTGTTATACCACAAGCTTTAACGGCATGCAAGGGAAATGGATTTGTTAAGGGAATGGCACCAAACTTCTAAGAACACTTTTCCCCGTAGCAGGTAGGGTGGGTTGGCGTCACAAAACCTGAACAAACCTAATCCTGTTCTAGCCAACCCACCGGGCAGCAGCATATTATTGGTGGGTTGGCTATTTCGAAGTTGTTACAGGACGAAATCCTCTGACGCCAACCCACCCTACTAAGATTATTACCAACAATGATTATGGTTTGAGATTATCGATGGGTTGATGGCGGATTGTAAGCACGTTATGGTCACAATGATGAACGTTTCTGGTGCTTCCAATCTCGCCCTACAGGCAATTAGTCTAGCCCTTTTTTTAGCCATAATTTACGTTTTTTTCGTGGGGCGAGGTTGAGGGCACTTTGGCGATATCCCGGGTGAACGTATCGTGCCCTCAACCCGCCGTTCAGGCCAATAGGGTGGATAAGCAGCAGCAGATTATTTGTGGGGGTCATGACGTTTAGATCGCCACGTCGCTTCGCTCCTCGCGATGACAAAAAATTTGAAGGAAGAGGCGGAGCCTAAGTTCTATGCTTTTCCCAACTTTGGAAAGAATAGGTTATGCTTAAGCTTCGTAAAAACACTGGAGGAGGCAGGTATGATTGATGAACTAATTAGAGAGTCCAAACAGCGCATGCAAGGCGCACTGGACGTATTGGAAGATGATCTGATAGCGATCCGGACTGGGCGGGCATCACCCGCGCTGGTGGAAAGACTGCAGGTTGAGTACTATGGCTCCAGCCTCTCTTTAATTCAGCTTGCCACCATCAGCGTGCCCGAGTCACGTCAGCTGCTCATCCGTCCTTTTGATGCCTCGTCGTTCAAAGCCATCGAGCGGGCCATCCAGGCATCAGATCTGGGTCTCACCCCCAACAGCGATGGAAAGGTGATCCGCCTGAATCTGCCGCCCCTCACAGAAGAGCGCCGGCGCGAGCTGGTGAAGATGGTGCATTCCCGCCTGGAGGATTGCCGGGTTGCCATCCGCAACATCCGGCGCGATAGCCTCAAGGACCTGCGTGAGTTCGAAAAGGAGAAGATGATTTCCGAAGACGAACTGAAAAAAGGTGAAGAGAACCTGCAGGAACTGACCAACGAAATGGTGGCTGAGGTCGACGTCATCGGCGACCGAAAAACGAAAGAGATTATGGAATTCTAATGTCCGAAACAAGTGGTCGCGTGCCGGTGCATGTCGGCATCATCATGGATGGGAACGGTCGCTGGGCAAAACAGCGGGGTTTGCCGAGGCTGGCGGGGCACCGGGCAGGAACGAAGAACCTGCGCCGCGTCATCCGTGCCGCTGCCAATGCCGGCATTAAGCACTTGACCTTTTACGCCTTCTCGACCGAAAACTGGAGACGCCCCGAAGAAGAGGTGAGCGGGTTGATGGGTCTTCTGGGGGAATTCATCGAAACCGAAACCCCCGAATTGCATAAGGAAGGCGCACGCCTGCTGCACATCGGTCATCTTGAGCATCTCGAACCGCAATTACGCCAGAAAATCGAAAACGCGATCGAGCTGACCAAGAATAACACCCGCATCGACGTCATCCTGGCGTTTAGTTACGGCGGGCGCGATGAGATTTTGACCGCGGTCAGGAAGATCGTCGCGGCAGGTATACCAGCTGAAGATATTACCCAGCAAACTTTGTCTGATAACATGTTTACGGTGGGCATCCCCGACCCGGACCTGATCATTCGAACTTCGGGTGAATTGCGCACCAGCAATTTCCTTACCTGGCAGAGCGTTTATAGCGAGTGGGCCTTTCCGAATGTGCTATGGCCGGATTTTGACGAAGACGCCCTCAACCAGGTTCTTGAAGAATATTCCAAACGCGACCGCCGCTTTGGCGGATTGAGCAAAAACTAATGTTTCGCCAGCGGGCGCTCTCAGCCTTGATTTTTGTACCCCTTTTTTTGGGTCTGGCATGGCTTGGGGGAATTTACTTCGAACTATTTCTTCTGTTTGTGCTGGTTTTCGCGGGTTTTGAGTATGCCCGCATGCTCCAAAACGCTGGCTTCAAGGTGGCTTTCCCCTTGATGATTGGCGCTATTGGTGCGCTCGTCGTGCTGCGCATGTTCGTAACTTCCTGGCTGGAACCGCTGGCGTGGGCCGTGATCCTGGCGATGTTGGGTTTTTACAGCCTGTGGCAGTATGAGCGCGGGGATGACAAAGCCTTCATCAGTTTGGGCTTGCAGGTTTTTGGCGTGTTCTTTATTGGCGTGTTGGGGGCGTATGGCATCTCGCTCAATCAAAGCCAGCCGCATGGCAACCTTTGGTTGCTGGTGACGATCGCGTTGGTGTGGCTGGTGGATGCTGGCGCGTATCTGATCGGCAGCCGGTTTGGCAAGCGCAACATCCTGCCACGCCTCAGCCCAAAAAAGACGCTTGAGGGGTTGATCGGCGGCACGCTGGTGGGATTGCTTTCGGGGGTATTGATCGGCTGGATCCTGCGCAAGCCTCTGCCGGAATTGGGGATGCTCAACGGGGCAATTTTGGGGTTTATCATGGGTCCTGTGGCGTTCTTTGGGGATACGCTCATGAGCCTGATCAAACGATCGTTGGCGGTGAAGGATACCGGCAGCCTGATCCCTGGTCACGGCGGCGTGCTCGACCGCTTGGATTCGATGCTCTGGGCGATGGCGATAGGGTATTATTTTTTCATCATTTTTGGATCGTAAAAAAGGATATTGTTGGGCAGACACGGAGGTCTGCCCCTTCCCAGAAATATCCTTGTAGGGGTCACCACAGGGGGTGACCCGGTACACGAGATGGATTATTAATAATAATCCGGCCAATATTATTCGTAATAATTGATATTGCTGCTATAATATAGACAGTTAAGAACATTGACAACAAAAAATCAGAGGTAGTTTGTGAGCCCCCCAGAGCCGTCTTGACGGATAACGAAATCGCCGTCTATTGGGCAGTGGGGGTTCACAAAGTGCCCCTGATAATCAACTAAAAAGGAGTTGACTGTCAAGCCAACTCCTTTTTTGATTCCATCAATTACCTTATTACTCTCCCAATGCCGCATCAACGATTTCGCGGGCTTCCTTTTGGATCTGGGCAAGGTGCTCGGCGCTCTTGAGGCTCTCGGCGTAGATCTTGTAAATATCTTCCGTTCCCGAAGGTCTGGCGGCGAACCAACCATTTTCCGTAACCACTTTTAATCCGCCAATCGGCGCGTGATTGCAGGTCGCGGCGGTGAGCTTATCCAAAATCGGATCGCCTGCCATCATCTCAGCTTTCACCAACTCCGGCGATAGATTGCCCAAAATTGCCTTCTGTTTGGCGTTCGCGGGCGCGTCCTGGCGGGCATAGAAACTTCCGCCCAACTCCGCCTCCAATGCCTGGTAGTGCAAGCCCGGATCCTTACCCGTCACAGCCAGCATCTCAGCCGCCAACAGGTCAAGGATTATGCCATCCTTATCGGTTGTCCAGGTCTGGCCGTTCTTGCGCAGGAACGAAGCCCCGGCGCTTTCCTCCCCGCCGAAGCCAATGCTGCCATCCAGCAGCCCGGGCACAAACCACTTGAAACCCACCGGCACTTCGCACAGTTTGCGTCCGATCTTTTGCGCAACCCGGTCAATGATCGAGCTTGAAACCAGTGTTTTCCCCACCGCTGCTGCCGCTGGCCAACCTGGTCGGTTTTGGAAGAGGTACCAGATCGCCACGCTGAGGTAAGCGTTGGGATTCATCAACCCCACGCTGGGGGTGACGATGCCGTGGCGGTCAAAATCAACGTCATTGCCAAAAGCAATATCAAAATCATCCTTCAGCGCCACCAGGCTCGCCATGGCGTAGGGGGAGGAGCAGTCCATGCGGATCTTGCCGTCTCTATCCAGGGTCATGAAGGAGAAAGTCGGGTCAACGCGTTTGTTGACCACCTCCAGGTTGAGCCCGTACATCTCCGCCATCGGTTCCCAATAGGCAATGCCCGAGCCGCCCAACGGATCAACACCGATGTGGATGCCTGAGTCGGCGATCGCCTTCAGGTCGACCACGTTGATCAGGTCCTTGATGTAGGGGGTCAGCAGGTCGATCTGCCTGGTGGTGTCGGCTGCCATGGCCTTGTTTAGCGGCATCCGGCGCACATCCAGCATATCGTTGGCGATGATTTCGTTAGCCCGATTTTGGATCCACTTGGTGGTGACCGTGTCAGCTGGACCGCCATTGGGTGGGTTGTACTTGAAACCGCCGTCTTCGGGAGGGTTGTGTGAAGGGGAAATGACCACCCCATCCGCCTGCACGCCCTGATGGCCGGCATTCCAGGTCAGGATGGCGTGCGAGATGACCGGCGTGGGAGTGTATTGATGACCCTGGTGGATATGGATCTCCATCCCGTTGCCAGCGAAGACCTCGATGGCAGTATAAAGCGCTGGCTCCGAAAGCCCGTGGCTGTCCATCCCCATGAAGAGGGGACCGCTGATCCCCTCGCCGCGGCGATATTCGTAGATCGCCTGGCTGATGGCAGCCACGTGGTCATCGTTGAAACTGCCGTTCAGCGAGCTTCCGCGGTGCCCAGAGGTACCAAAAGCAACTGCCTGGGCAGGGTTGCCCGGTTCGGGATGCTGCGTGTAATAAGCTGAGATCAAGCGCGGGATGTTGGTCAGTGATTCAATCGGCGCGGGTTTGCCTGCAAGTGGATGAATACTCATAAGATCTCCTCTTCCTCATCGGACGTGTGCCCGTTGGATAACATAATTTCTTCATCCCCCGTATCGGTCTGCAATTGGGGATGCTTCATTTTATCACGCTGCTCTTGCCATTCCCGGCAAATTTGGAAAACGCACAAAAAAAACACCCCGGAAAGGTGTTCTTTTCCGGGGTGTTGACTGGGCGCATTTTGTTGGGAGCAAAAGCGCTTATTCGATGACGTAGATCAGGTTCGCGTCGTAGGTGACCACGATCTGTCCGGCTGAGACCGGTACGGAGGAGTAGGCATCCATCGCGCCGCCGCCACCCATGCCGTAGGGTGAGTAGGGCTGTACGTAAGAGGTGTTGGACACGTTGATCGACTGAATTTGACCTAATGTGACACCTGCGGTTGCAGAAGTTGCCAGCGCCTTAATTTCGGCATCCTTGATGGCAAGGTCTCTCGCCTGATCCAAAGCTGCCTGGCGATTGGCGATATCGAAGTTGATACCATAAATCTGGTTGGCTCCGGCACTCAGTGCGGCATCCAGAGTCTGGCTCAGCTTGGTCAGGTCGCGCACGGTCACATAGAGGGTATTTTCAACCGAATAGCTGATGTAGCTGGGTTGACCCATCTGGTCGTACTGTTGAATGGAATAGACATTGAAGTTAGCAGTCTGCAGGTCTTTTTCCTCAACACCCATGGCTTTGAGCGCATCCGTAATGGCGGTTGCCTGGGCGTTGTTGGCTGCGAGAGCAGAAGAAACATCCTGCGCCTCACTGCGGACACCAATGTTGATGTATGCCAGGTCTGGCACGAGCATTACCTTACCGGTTCCGGTCACGCTCAGCGTGCGAAGCGGAGCAGACGCGGATTGGGGTGAAGCATTGGTTGCATCGGCCGGCTGAACTGGCAGCATAGTACAAGCTGAGAGTCCGATGGAGGCGACTAACAGCAAAGCAATAAAAGTAAATACGTGTTTCTTGTTCATTTTTTCTCCTATATGGTTAACAATCTGTGCTTAAAACGTCGGATGGTGGGTTTTTGTTCCAATTTGCTTCCCTGGCTTGGTTATAATAAGAAAACGCACTGCCCTTAAGGAGAGTATGCCGTTAAATTATGCTCAGTTAGAACACAGTCGGGGTCAATTCGCAGCCCAATATGCTGCCTGGCAAGCAGAGCTAAACAACCGAGCCAGCATCCTGAAGGGACTCTTCAGCGAGGCTGCTGCCAAGCCTGACCTGCTGCGCCAGGCGATTGAGGAAGCTGAACAGCAGCTGACCAACCTCTACCTGGCAAAACCAACCGACGAGCCCATCCTGACCCATAAAGGGCTGCCCTGCACACCCGCGAGCTACACTCTGATTGCCGCAGACGGTTCGCAGATTGTCCCCAGCAGGCACCGCGCCCTGCAATTTGGCGTGGTCAACGTTGGCTTGATCAAGGCGCACATTGGCAGTGGAGAAGCGCCCGAGATCCGGGTTGAGACCGAACTGCTTGCCCTGGACCAGATCCAGACCGCTGAAGGGACCCTGATCGGCGAGGATGAGGTGGCGCTCCTGCGCGACCTGGCAGAGCGTAAACTGATCCGCCAGGCGGTTTCCCCTGACGACCTTGAGCCTGTCATCACTCTCACCGATGGTCCGCTGGACGTCTTTTACCGCTCCACCATCCAGGGCGATCGGGGTCAGGAGGTGCAGCGGGAAGTGTTCGAAATCGACCAGGATCTGCGAAGGCGCGGGGTGGTGACCGCCGGTTACATCGATAAGCCCGGTTCTGCCATGCTCAGCCGCATGCTGGCGATCTTCCAATGCAAACGTCAGGGTCTGCCGCTTGAGTCTAACAACCATGAGCTCAACCTGAGCGACCGCTTCATCCTGCAGGAAATCCTGCGCCTGCCTGGGGAACGCTCCGCGATTTTTGAGGCGATCACCCGCAGTGCCAGGAAACCTGCCAGCAGCTTGCCGGTCGCATTCTTTTACCTGAATGTCAGTAATGATGAGAATGAACCCTGCCTGGTGCGCCTCGAATTCCCCCTGTGGGTCAGCGAAGTGCCAGGCCTGGTGGACATGCTGCATGCTGTGATCTACAAGGAAGCCCAGGTGCTCGATTCCCACCCCTACCCCTATCTCTTGCACCGTTCCCACGAACTGGCGGTGGTCAAACGCGTTGAAGCGGATGAGATTGAAGTGATGCTGCAAAGCCAGCTTGACCCCGAAATCCGCCTTCACCAACAACGATCCAATAAAGACTATCTGAAAGGACTCTCATGAGCGATTCGTCCCGTTCGATCCCCATTGGCAAACTTCTGCGCGCCGATAACAGCCAATTTGTGGCAGGCTGCCGCGTGAGGGAGCTGGAAACCCCGGCTTTTGGTTCGCTGGTCAGAGCCTCGCTGGAAGATCAGACCGACGTCTACGGGTTGATCACCAACATCAGCATCAATGATGATGGGCTCGTGCGGCAGCTCGTCTCGGGGGTGAGCATCCCCGGGGAATACACCGCCGACAATCGCTATAACCGCAACTTGCCGGTCGAGATCCACGTGCTCACGATTGGCTTTAGCCGTGATGGTCAGATCCACCACCAGCTGCCGCCCCGTCCGCCGCTCAGCCTGGATCAACTCTTTTTGTGCGACTCAGAAGAAGTGGCGCGCTTTACCAGCCACGGTTATTCCTACCTGCGCCACATCCTGCGCCTGGTGGACCAACCGGTTGAGGAGCTGCTAGTGGCGCACCTCAGCCAGGCTCGCCGCGTGCAAGATTCGGTCGGCAGGCCTGACTGGTACGAGGCTGCCTGCCAGCGGCTGATTGTGCTGCTAAGAGATGATTACCCGCGCCTGACCCAGGTCTTGGACGCGCTTTCGGAATTGGAGTAAACGATGGAACAACGAGCAGATTTCAGCAATGACAACCCGCCCATCGGCTTTGTGACCGGGGGTGGCCTTGAAGCCAACCTGCAGGTGAAGCTGACCGTGCCGGCGCAAACCGTCCAGGAAGGGGCGTTCGTGGTGATGGATAGCGGCACGTGGCGCTTTTACGGGCTGGTGACCGACCTGCAACTGGCGGCGGTTGACCCCAACTACGCCAGCCAGCTCAACAGCGAGCGTTTCAGCCCGCGCCTGGGACAGTACCTCAACCAGAACACACTCTACACCAACCTGGCGGTCATGCCTGCCCTGATGCTGGACCGCGGTCCGGACCCAACCACCCCGGAGTATGCCACCTGGCTGCAAAACCGACCTGAGAACGCCAAACCCATCACCGTCAAGACTGTGCCGGACCACCACGCGCCGGTCAAGCTGGCGGATGCTGCTGATATCGCCCAGATCTTCGGCACGGAAGACGGCAAGACCATCTTCCGCGTGGGTGAGACGCGCGAGCAGGGGCATGCCGTTTGTCTGAACCTCGAGAAGTTCGTGCAGCGGTCTTCGGGCATTTTTGGCACGACTGGTTCGGGCAAGTCCTTCCTGGCGAGGATGATCCTGGCGGGTCTGATCCACGCCAATAACGCATCCACCCTGATATTTGACATGCACAACGAATATGGACCTCCAAGCACCTCCTCCGACACCGGCAAGCCGGTTAGCGGGCTTAAAGAACAGTTCACGGCACGCGTGAGGTTGGTGGGCTTGGGGGCTGGCACGGATTTTGGGGCACTCCACGCCGATTTCAACCTTGAAATCGCCTACAAAGACCTTACTCCGGAAGACGTTTTGCAGCTGGGCCAGAGCCTGAACCTCAAGGAAACCACCGCTACCACGCTGGATGCCCTGCAAAACAGTTTTGGAGAGGATTGGTTCACCGCTTTCATGCAGATGCGCGGAAAGGCCACCGAGGAGGATGAAGACGGCAAGCGCCGTCCGGCAGCCGATAGCGTGGAAGCGTGGGCAAACGAGGCGGGCGTGCACGTGGGGGCTGCGGAAGGCTTGCGCAGCAAGCTCAGCCGCCTGATGAACCGACCCTATCTGGTGGACAGCCCCGCCAGCAATGGTTTGGCGGAAATTATCAACAACCTCCAGGAAGGGCGGCACGTGGTGCTGTCCTTTGGGCGTTACGATTCTGAGCTCGATTACCTGCTGGTGACTAACCTGATCACCCGCAAAATCCGCGACACCTGGGAAGCTGCCACCAGCCAGTTCCACAAGGACAAGAAAAAAGAGCCCCGTCCGCTGGTGGTGGTGGTTGAAGAAGCCCACAAGCTGCTCAACCGCGAAATGGCTTCGCAGACCATCTTCAGCACCATTGCGCGCGAAATGCGCAAGTATTACGTGACCCTGCTAATCATCGACCAGCGTCCGTCGCAGATTTACGATGAGGTCATGTCGCAGCTTGGAACGCGCATTTCAGGCGCCCTGGGAGATGAAGATGACATCAACGCTGTGCTCAGCGGTTTGGCAGGGCGGAATGCCCTGCGCGGTATGCTTGCCAAGCTTCAGCCCAAAGAGGAAGTGCTAATGCTCGGCTGGGGGGTACCCATGCCGATTCCCATCCGTTCGCGGCGTTATGACGAAAAATTCTGGCAGGAAATTCATAAGGATGAGGTAGCCAAACCTGCCACTACCGCCGAATACAACAAACGATTAGGGTTTGGTGACGATGATACCGATTAAACTGCGCATCACCGGTTTCACTTCCTATCGCAAGCCAGTTGAGATAGAATTTTCTGGTTTTGACCTGGCATGCATCTCAGGTCCAAATGGCGCAGGGAAGTCTTCCCTGCTGGATGTCATCACCTATGCCCTGTATGGCGAAGCACGCAAGAGGGATGAAGCCATTATCAACACCGGTTCGAATAAGGCGGAAGTGCAGCTGGATTTTGAGTATGAGTCTCAAATATACCGAATTGTGCGCAGCATCACACGCGGCAAAGGCAGCCAACTTGATTTCATGATTTTTAATCCCGCGGGAGGAGAGCAGGGCGCCTGGAAGATCCTGACCGAGCAGAACCTGCGCGCCACTCAAGCGAAGATCGAGCAAACTTTGCGGTTGGACTACGAGACCTTCGTTAATGCTGCATTCTTCCTGCAGGGCAAAGCCGATTCCTTTGCCACGCAGCGTCCGGCGGACCGCAAAAAGATCCTCTCGAGCATCCTTGGGCTGGACCAATGGGAGGTGTACCAGGAATTCACCAAGACCCGCATCCGCGAAGCCAAAACCGAGCTGGAAGTCCAGGAACGCAAGCTGGCTGAGATCCAGGCGGAGCTCGACCAAGAGGCGCTGAAGCGCGCGGAATTCCAAGCCGCGGAGCAGGAGTTGAAAACCGCTTCAACTGAAGTGGAGCTGCAAACAGCGCGCTACCAACAGCAATTGGCTCAAAAAGAGAAACTGGATGCACAGCAACAAACAGTGAGAGCGCTCGGCGGTCAATTGACCGCTGCCCAAAATCGGATCGAAAGCTTTGAACGGCAGAAATCCGAACGAGTGGCGCGGTTGCAGGGACATCAAAACACGCTTGCCCGCGCGAATGAAATTAAAGCTGCGTTTCATGGTTACAACCAGCTGCTTGAGCGCCTGCGCCAGGCGGAAACACAGGCAGAGCAGTTTCGCCCGATCGAAAGCGAGCTCAAAGCCTTCCGTCAGCAGCTTGAGGTGGAGAGGCAGCGGCTCACCACCACCGCTGAACACCTGCGTCAGGAAGAGGCCCGCATCCAACGGACTGAAGTGGACGCCCGTGAATTGGAGCAACAGCGGCAGGATGTTGGGCAGATCGTTACCACCCTCAAGCAGGAAATCAACAACGCGGCTGACCTTGAGAGCTTACTGGCAAACCTTGAGACGAGGAAGAAAGCCCTCCACCAGGAAAATGGTGAGCTAAAGGCACGCATGAAAGACCTGGCCGACCGTATCGCACAGCTGGCAGAGGTTGCTGAAGCCGTTTGCCCCCTCTGCGGCCAGCCGCTGACGGCAGAGCATCGCGCTGAGCTCAGCGCTGAGCTGAACACTAAAGGCACCACCCTGGGCGACCAGCACCGTGCCAACAAGAAGGCAGTGGAAGATGCTGAAGCGGAAGAAGAAGCCCTGCGCCAGGCTCGCCGCAATCTTGAGAAGTACAAGACCGAATTACTGCAGTACCAGAACGAGATTGCAAAGATAGATTTGCGCCTGGCGGAAATTCGAAAAAATGAGCAGACATGGCAAGCAGAAGGTGCGCTCAACCTGGCAAAAACCGAGAAATTGCTCAAGGCGGATAATTTCCTGCCTGAAACGAGGCTGAAGATTGCCGAAGAAGAAGCACGGCTGGCTGAACTGGGATATGATGCGCGTGCGCACCAGCAGCTCAAGGCAGAAGAAGAAGAAGCGGCACGCCCAGCGGTGGATGAGCATAACCGCCTGCAAACTGCGCAAAGCGCGGTGGAAGAACTGCAGGCAGGCCTGGCTGACCTGAACGAGAGCCTCCAGGCTGCAGCGGTGGAGAAGGAACGCCTGGAGGCTGAGTATGATGCCAAAGCCGCAGAGCTGGCTGCCGCCCAGGCCGGTTTGCCGGATATCGATCAGACCCAAGCAGCCCTTAACAATGCCAAGGTCTCAGTCAACAGGATGCAAATGCGGCTAGGCGGAATAAAGCAGCAACTTGCCACGATCGAACAGCAGAAGCAAAACCTGATCACCATCCGGCAGGATGCCGAAGCCACCCGCCGCACCATTCGCGATCTTGAGCAGGTCCAGAAAGCTTTTGGAAAAGACGGGGTACCCGCGATGCTGATCGAAGAAGCGATCCCCGAATTGGAAGAGCAAGCCAATGACATCCTCAGCCGGCTCTCGGACCATACCATGAGCGTCAGCTTCCCCACCCAACGTGAGTTCAAGGACGCCAAGCGCACCGACAAGCGCGAAACGTTGGACATCAGTATTAGTGACGGTGGGTCCGTGCGGGATTACGAAACTTTCAGCGGGGGAGAAGCCTTCCGGATCAATTTTGCGATTCGCCTTGCGCTTTCACGCGTGCTGGCGAAACGAGCCGGTGCGAAACTGCAGACACTGGTGATTGATGAGGGCTTTGGCAACCAGGACACGCAGGGACGCCAGCGGCTGGTGGAAGCCATCAACCTGATCCGCCCGGATTTCCGAAAGATACTGATCATCACGCACATTGAAGAGCTCAAGGACTTCTTCCCGGACCGGATCGAGATCACCAAAACCCCTGAGGGTTCCCAAGCGGAAGTGTTGGTGGCCTAAAGAGCCGATTTGTTCGACGGACGATTCTCTGTCATTCTGAGCCTCTTTTGCGAAGAATCTGATGTTTAACTAATAGATCCTTCCCGCAAGGGGACGCAAGCAGTCGCGTTGCTCAGGATGACAATGTCAGCGATGGGATCGCCACGTCGCTTCGCTCCTCGCGATGACGGCAGTGAGTCGGTGGGTAGGCTTTATCGCGAATCAGGCAGGTAAAAACACCATGACGCCAACACACCTTACATGATCTGTCGTAGGTCAGCTTGCGCCATTCCGTATCGGCAGTCCAGTCATTCTGAGCCTCTTTTGCGAAGAATCTGATGTTTAACTAATAGATCCTTCCCGCAAGGGGACGCAAGCAGTCGTGTTGCTCAGGATGACAATGTCAGCGATGGGATCGCCACGTTGCTTCGCTACTCGCGATGACGGTAGTGAGTCGGTGGGTAGGCTTTATTGCGAATCAGGCAGGAAAAAACACTATGACGCCAACCCACCCTACCGTGCTGCTCCTTGCGTCGACGGTGGGTTGGCTTAAGCCTCTGCTTCTGGCTTGATCTTGATCAACGCCAGGGTTGAAAAGAGGAACAGAAACCCATAAAGGCTCATCAAAAGCACATAGCCGGATCCGTCGCCGATCGGACCGCCAATATACGCGCCTACTGCACCAGCTCCCGCTCCAGCCAGGTTGGAAATCCCCAGCCAGCGTCCAGCTTCTTCCTTTGGTACGATTGAAGTTCCCAGGGCCCAGTTCGAAGAAAAGAACATGCCCGTTGCCAGCCCGATCATGACGCCCCCAACATACATTACGGGAATGCTGCGGGACATGATCACCACAATTGTTCCCAGGGTAGCCAACACCCCGCTGACCAATAGCAGCTTTTTAGCGCCAAATTTATCCGTTAGCCACCCGGACGGGATCGAGATCACCAGGATGGCTACCCCAACCACCATCATCAACAGGGAAGCGGGCTGAGCCGCCGCTTTTCCTTGCAAATCCGGAAAACGTTCCTGGATGAAATACAGCACGAAACTGGCAAGGTTGTTGGCTCCAACCAGGAACGCCAGGCGGTTGATAACCCACCAGGTGAAGCTTGGGCGTTTCTCGGCTTCTTTACCCAGGCTGATCTTCACGGAGGCGATCACCCCGAGCGCCACCGCCAGCAGCATGCCCGCCACGCCGACCACCCCAATGAGCACCAGCGACAAGGAGCCTTTAAGCGCGAGTAGAATTGGCACGAGCAATCGCACCCCATAGCCAATCAACAGGATCACTACTGTGAACAAAGCAGTCATTGCCACCAGGCGCAGGATGCCGGTCCAGTCCATCGGCTTGGCAGGCTGCTTTAGCGGTGTTTCCCTGACCAGCATTGTCAGAGCGGTGGTCACAACAAACACAGCAATCATCGCCAGGATGGCAGCCCAAAGATTACCCGCGGAAACCATTTTGGAGATGGTGAAAGCCACAACGATCAACGGCAGGGGCAGCTCGAAGAAGGCTTTGATGCCCGAATATCTGCCTCGCTGCGAAGGCGGCACCAAATCCGGGATCAGCCCCTGGGCTGCGCCATGCCCAATGTTTGAGAAGATCATCGAGAAGATGATCACCACGAAGAGTGCCCAATAACCAGCCATGCCATCCATGCTGCCGGCAATCCAACCCACCCCGAGGAATGCAAGTATTTCCAGCGCCGAGCTGACCAGGATGAATGGTCTTCGCCTGCCAAGGCGCGAGGTGTTATGGTCCGAGAGCAAACCCGCAGCTGCCTGCACCAACAGCGCGACCATCAGCGAAACCAAGCGCAGGTTGCCATAGCTTGTGCCTTTGGTCTCATCCCCAACGAATTGCTGCACCAAAAGTGGCACGATCAGCGGTGTCAGGGTTTGGCTGCGCAGCGTTAGTGCAAAATAGTAAACATTAATCGTGATGGCGTCGTACCAATGCAGGGGTTTTTGGGTGCTAATCTCGCTCATGGAAGTCTCCAACTCAGGGCTTGTTAGGAAGCAGGGGGTTGCGAAAGCCGTGTTCAACTTCCCACGGGTAGATAATGTGGGCGTCGGTCGTCGCGCCGAAATAATCGGGTTTGCTGGCATCGAACAGGTTTCGATATGGATTGAAATGCAAAACACAAGTGGAAGGCAAACCGCCTGCTGCCGCCACGCGTTTGCGCACCGCCGTAATGGTCCGCCCCGAGCCCCAGACGTCGTCCACGATCAGCACCCGTTCGCCGTTCAAGGTGGCGTTATCCGGAAATTGGAGGAATTTTGGCCAAGCCAGGTAGGGGGATTTGGGTTTTCCGGGACTTTCAAGGGGATCAAAGAAATCAACTGAAGCGGTATAGATGTTGTGGATGTCCATCGCTTCCGCCAGGAAACCTCCCGGCACGATGCCGCCGCGCGTGATCATCAGCAGCACATTGTATTTGTGATCAAACTGCTGCAAGAGGTTGTCGATCAGGCGACGCACATCTTCCCAACTGACTAGTTCCTGGCGTGGGTTCATAAAAATGCTCCAAACTGACTGATGGTTAAGCCTGCAAACTTGCTTAGGGGGTAATTATAGCAGGTCAGAAGGGTCAATCTGCACCTGCCAGCCGCGTAAAGGTAAGGCGTCGAGCAATGGCAGCGGATTTGGTCCGCGCAGGATGATCTGCCAGCGGAATTGACCCCCGACCTTGCGATAGTACGCCGGCACCGGACCGATAAAGTTAGTTTGGCGCATCTCCCGAGCGGAAATTTCAGCCCTGAGCAAGTCTGCCATGGTCTGCGCCTGGTTTTGCGCCTTGGATTCAACGGAATTGCGGTATTCCAGCCGGATCAAACGAGAATAAGGCGGGTAGTTCAGAGTCTTGCGCAGTGCGAGTTCCTGCCGGTAAAAGCCCTCAAAATCGTGCCTTGAGGCAGCCTGGATCACGTAGTTCTCAGGCTGATAGGTTTGCAGAACCACCTGCCCGCCCAATGGGCTCCTGCCAGCCCGACCGGCAACTTGCGTGAGCACCTGGAAACTGCGTTCGGCAGCGCGATAATCGGGCAAGTTCAGACCGACTTCTGCCAGCACGATCCCAACCAGCGTCACCAGCGGCAGGTCCAGCCCCTTGGCCAGCATCTGTGTGCCAATCAGGACGTCTGCCCGATGGGCGCTGAAATGCGAAAGGATCAGTTCGTGCTCGCCCTTATGGCGGGTGGTGTCGGCATCCCAGCGCAAGAGGCGCGCGCCAGGGAATTCCTTTTGCACCACTTCTTCGAGGCGTTCGGTGCCCAAACCCAACTGGCGGATCTGGATACTGCCGCACTCGGGGCATTTTTTGGGCATCTGGCGGGTGTAATCACACAAGTGGCAGATCAAAGACTGTCCCGCCCCATGATGCACCAGGGGTTGGTCATCCCTTGGGCAGCGCAGCGTGTAGCCGCACTGACGGCAAAAGACGTAAGTTGCCTTGCCGCGTCGGTTCAGGAACAGGATCGCCTGCTGCCCAGCCTGCAGTGTCAGGGCAAGTTTGTCGCGCAGAGTCTTTGAGAGCATGCTGCTGTTGCCAGCTCGCAGTTCCGCGCGCATATCCACCACGTTCACTTTCGGCAGTTCCAGCGTAAGCAACTCATCCGGGTTGCCTGGCTGAGCAACCTCAGAGCGATGAGCCAGGATGCGGTTTGGCAGGCTCAGCAGTTTGATCTCTCCCCTGCGAGCGTCGAAATATTGGGTGATGCGCGGGGTGGCGCTGCCAAGGATCAAATTGGCGCCACTCATTTCCGCCAGGGCTTCAGCGGTCTCCACGGCGTGATAGAAGGGTTCCCGCTCGGTTTCATCATAGGAGTCATGATCACATTCATCGATCGCGATCATTCCAAGGTTGGGCAGGGGCACAAACAGCGCGCTGCGTGAGCCGACGATCAGTTTTAGATCACCGCTGCGGGCTCTGCGCCAGGTGTCGTAGCGTTCACCGTCAGAAAGCTTGGAGTGGTAAAGCCCAACCTGGTTGGGAAAGCGCGCCATGAAACGCCGCACGGTTTGGGGGGTCATGGCAATTTCGGGTACCATCATCAGCACCTGCCGGCCTTGCACCAGCATTTCCGAAACTGCCCGCATGTAGATTTCTGTTTTGCCTGAGCCGGTTACGCCGTGCAGCAGGTAAGGCTTTTGGTCCGCATGCCCCAATCCCGGTTGGACCTGCTGCCAGACCTTTTCCTGGTCAGCCGTGAGGGTAGGGATGACGTCCGGCTTGACCTGGATGTCCTCCAGGGGGTCGCGCCAGACTTCGGTTTCGTTGAAGTGCAGCAGACCGGCTTCAGCAAGGAACTTCAAATCGCTATAACCTGCCCCTGTTTCGGCATAGATCCACGAGAAATCGATCGGGAAGGCTTCCTGTGCCAGCAAATCCAGCACCTTTTTTCGGCGCTGCCGGGTGGTGTCACTGCGTCCGAGCTGATCGAGGGTGAGGGTTTCAAGGGCAGCAGGCGGCAAAGAAAGGGCGGCAGTACGCAGCGTTTTTGGGGCGATGCCAGGAGGGGGTAAGACGTTTCCCGTGCGCACAAGCCCTGCTGAGCGCAGGCTCTCCAGGCTGCCGCGCCACTCAATCTCGCCAAAAGCATGGTCCAGTTGCCGGCCGCGCAACGGTCCGCGTTCTTTCAGCAGTTTCAGAAGACGCTTCTGAACAGGCTTGAAGGCGTTTTCGTCGTAATCTTTTTCAGGGTTAAGCGTGGCGACGATGTCTGCCCGGCGTGAGAAACCAACCGGGATCATCAGGTTGATGCAGGCGCCAAGCGGCGCATACCAAGCCTCTGCCATCCACCTTGCCAGGCTGAGCTGTGTTTCGGTCAGGACGGTATCTTCGGACAATACTGCCTGGATTGGCAGCAATCCCTCCACATCGCTCTCATCCAGCAGGCTCAACACCACGCCCTGCACAACCTGCTTGCCAAAGGGCACTGCCACCAGGCAGCCAGGCTCAATAACCGCGCCAAGTTCTTCCGGTACCAGGTAGTGGTAACTTTTGTCGATCTGAGCCAGGTTGATGCTTACATCAGCGTAAGGTTTCAAGCTAAGCCTGCCATTAGGGGGTGATGATAACCAGGAAGTCAGCGGCAAAGTACATCCGGTTGTACTGATTATTGGGGATATCCGTGTTATTGACCAGGTAATCCATCCAGACGTTTGCCTGGGTACTTTGACCGGTCATCTGATTAAACTCGTTGATGTTGAAGAAGGGTTGGAAGCGGGCGGCTGAGGCGCTCACGCGGTCCATGTCGATGTAGATTTGGGTCCAGCCGTTCGGATCGAGAATAATGGGATGATCTGCCAGCACGATCACCTGGTCAGGTAGATTGCGCAAGGTTGTCTCGAAGTCCGGCAGACGCACAGTCTCAAAGAGCGGCGCGCGCTGGTCCAACGGCAAACTCCAGTCCTGGTGTAGTTTCCAGGGCTCAAAGACCTGATCGGATTTTTGCGTTCGCAGGCTGATATAGGAAGAGCCATCTGCCGGCATGCCTGCAATCGCAACATTCTGTCCATAAAGACCGGTCAGGACCAGTTTGACTTCCAGGTTGGTTTCGTCAAAAACGTGCTTTACCCGCAAATAGTAAACCGTCACATCCTTCCCGAGGATCTTAACAGTCTCGCTGTGGATACCGCGATCCATGAGCTGGAAGCTAACCATGGCGCTCAGATTGCGCAGGCTGCCGTCTTCGCGATTGTCTTTACGGGTGATGTAGTGATAGCCATAGTCCACAGTGGTCTGGCCGCCAGCAGTCAGGGGGAAAAGCGTTGCCAGGCGGGTGGGAATGGGGGTGGGGGTGGAAGTGCTCGTGGCGGTCGGAACGGGCGTTTCTGTCGGAGTGGCGGTGGCTGTGGGGGTCATGGTCACGGTGGGCAATTGCGTGGGAGTTTGTGAAGGGGTGGGGGTGATGCTGGCTGTCGGCAGTTGGGTGGGCAGGGCAGTTGGCCGGCCTTGCAGCGGTTTCTGACAACCTGCCAGGTTGAGTGCAACCAGGATGAGCACCAATAAACCCGTAATGATCCTCCAATGGCGATTAATCATGTGTTTCAACCCTTCCAGTCGAGATGACAGCCGAAAGATAACCCACCACACTGCTTTTATCTCCCGTAACAGCAGCAGATGTTCGGTAGTCGGCGATGGTCACCCGGTCTGCTCCCAGTAGATGGGAGGTTTGGAGCACGGTTGCCATTGGGGCAAGCCCGCAGGCTTCCATTTCGCCGCGTTGTTTATGTTGATAAAACGAGTCAAGATCAAATTCCAGCACAGCCTGGGTAAGATTGCCATCCAGGCGGTTGGCAACCCGCTCGGAGTAGAAGTGCGATAGATCACTCGATGCAACCAAAAGGGTACTTTCCTCCAGCGGGAAACTGCGGATCAGCTTGACCAGGGCATTGGATAATAGCCGCACCACTGAGGCGGACTGGTCCACCATCATCAGGGGGATAAGCTTAAACCCACCTGGCAGGACCGTCTGCAAGAACGGCAATTCAATCTCAAGCGAGTGTTCCTGGTCTCTCCGCACCGAGGCCAGTTCAAGTCCACCATCTTCGTTTAGAAGTGAGTTTAGTGTTCTCAGAGCTTCGCGATCCACAGGCACGAGTCCGAGCGGCGTGGCATAGGCGTCGTGACCGGTGGTCAGCAGGGGTTGGCGGTAAGGCTGGTGCGAAGGGGAGAGGACGATCACGCGCGTGAATTTCCTCCCCTGAAGGGTTTTGAAAGCATGCGCTGCAGTCAGCCCGGAATAGATGTAACCGGCATGGGGGACGATCAGACCTGCTGGTTGCCCCTCAAACTCAGGCACGACAGCTTCATCCAGGAAGTTTTCGATCGTCTTGCGCAGCACCTCAGCCTTGCCGGGGTACCAACTTCCGGCGATAGGCGAAGGACGTGGGTCACTTAGCTCTGCGGGGTCCATAACTTAATTGTAGCACGCTCGATGTGAGTGGAGCATTCTATCGTAAACAAAAACCCCACATTGATTTGTGGGGTTCGTTTTTACAAGTTCCAGGCAAAAAAATGTGCCTGGCTTTCCGGTGTTTTCTATCTTAACGAAACATACCTTATCGCTTTTTGGAAAGGTGTTCCATTCGGGTCTGGTTGAAGTAGTGGTTGTAGTCTGTCCATAACCTGACCAACTGGTCCAATTCTGCTGCGGAATGATCCTCCAGGAACCTCTTGAAAGATGCTTCGATGCTATTCACAATCTCCCGGATTACATTATGGCCTTTTTCGGTCAGCGAGATCGTCCATACCCGGTGATCTTGCGTACTGCGTTCTCGTTGAAGCAGGGCGTCATCCTCAAGTGACTGGCATACGCGGCTAAGGTTGCCAGGGTTCATGCCCATAATCTCAGCCAGATCGCTCAACCTGACTCGCTCCTGGATAAAGATTTGAAGCATGGTGCGACCCTGCAGACGCGATAGTTTATTTCGAGAACTGAATTCAGTCATCATGAATTCTGTATTTACGGAGGCATCACGCAGTAAATCCCAGATGCGCAAGCTAAGATCTTTTTCTTCCATTTTTCTCCTCACCATTGTTTATTAAGTTTATTTTGTCTGACAATTATATGCACAATGGTCAGAAAATGGTTAACTCAGTACAACGATTGTGAGGATCAGGGAGATACGTTTGTTTTGGATCGTATCAGAAGGAATCCAGCGGTGCCAGTCATGCCGAGTTCTTTCCGCAGCTTGTCATTGGTTAGATCAGCAAATAAGCCTACTCCAGCACGTCGCGGGTTGTAGAGCAGTTCTTCCTGGATCACAAAACCATCACCTTTGTTTATGTTGGTAACGCTGTAAGCCCTGCCGCGGTCATCCACCCTTGTCACCACCAGCATATGGTCGAAGCCGTCATACTTGGAGATCCCCTTGCGAACAAACAGATAGAGCCAGTCTCCGGGTTCGAGAGGATTGTTTTGCCAGTCGTAGGTACCGACACTCTCTTCTATGCGGATATAGTCGTAATCTGAGCGCGGAAAGAAGAATCGGTCCAGTATGTCAAGTCCGTTGCATCCAGGAATGTCTTCACGGGGGCAAAGCAGCCACATCTCATGCGGATTGGCATCTTCAGGTAAATAGCCGCCATCCCGCAGTATTGCAACTGTCAGCGGTCCACAGGCATTATCGGCTGATTCATGTGGTCCGGAAGCAAAATCAATTTCACGGGCTACGAGCTCGGCTTCTTCAGCTGTATTTGCCAGGTAGTGCAAACTTGCTTCATAAAGCCTGGCTTCACGTTGTTGCTTAAGGGTCAGCGTTGGAGTTGGGGGCACGGGGGTCGCGCTCGGGATGGGAGTGTACGTGTTGGTAGGTTCAGGCGTTGACGTTGCAGTCGGTGTCGGGCTTGGGGTTGGCGTCGCTGGGTGCAGCGAGGCGGTCGGGCTTGGGGCAACTGCGCTCACCACGCACGAGGAAAGCGCAAGCAGGCAGAATAGTAGAGAAAGCACACTCCGATATCTCATCGCAGAAAATCCCAGGGGTTCACGCGTCCATACTCGTCGCTGCGCAGTTCGAAGTGCAGGTGCACACCATCAGCCTCGCCGGTGTCGCCCATGCTGCCCAACTCGTCTCCGGCATAAACTTCCTGCCCGCAAATCACATCCACTTCAGCCAGGTGGGCATAAAGCGATTGCCAGCCAAAGCCGTGATCTACGGCCACCATGTTCCCATAGCCCCAATCATTCCAGCCGGCATACACCACGACGCCATTGTCGACAGCCTTAATGGGATCCCCCATTTCGCCTCTGAGGTCAATTCCAAGATGGTTCGCAGATGGGGCGTAATCATACCCGGACAGGGAGGGGTTCTCCACGGGGAAGCGGAAGTTTAGGGTTCCAACCACACCATCGTAACTTTCGGTGCATGCTCCGGGTCCAACGTTGACAGCCGTAGCCGGATCTTCGCGGGTGATGCGCGGAGTACGCCAATCGGTGAACTCTCCCTTGCCACCTGGCACAATCAGCATGGTGCCCGGGGTAATGTTTGGAGAGGAATAGTCACCCAATGTGTCAGCAGAGAGGTGATTTCCGGGGTAATTTACGATCTCGTCCGGAGAAACTTTATAAAACTCCGCTACACCGTTTAACCCTTCACCGGCAGTCCAACGGTGCAGTGTGCCATCCACAGGTGAGATCATCAATTGCTGTCCGGGGTAGATGAAGTGTGGGTCGTCTCCAAGAATATATCGGTTACTCCAGAGTACGGTTTCTGTCTGAAGGTTGAAGCGCTCCGCGATGGAGAAAAGATTATCGCCTGCCTGCACAGTGTAGTTAATGATTTCTGTGCGGGCACGCATAGGCAGTACGGTGTCGAGGTTCACATCCCGCCGAATTGCATCGCTTTGGACGACTGGTTCTGCCACCTGGGCAATAAACACTTCCGAACCCGCCGGAGCTGACTCTGTTACGGTAGAAGCTTTAACATCCACGGCTCTTTGACCTTCAACGCTGATGTAGTACTTGCTCATCACCCATACCACCAAGGACATCATTACCGCAGTGGCAACCAGTGTCAGACCGCGAATCACAGCGGGTTCCAGCCCCAGGTGCCTGATGCGTTCCCACAACCCTTGCTTGTTGGTTGGGTTGGTTTGGGCTGTTTGATCAGCGATTTTTTCAGTGATGGGATTGGAATCTGCCATCCAGGAATCGTTCTTTTGCTCCATGCCAAGATGATATCACGAGTCCAATAAGCCCGTTTCGCCTGAACAAGGCTATCCCTCTTTCAGGTGAGCCAGTAATCCTAAGCGCAGCGTTTCTGAGTCGGTCCAATCGATCACGACACTATCCAACCCCTGCCAGCTTGCATAGGCTCGCAAGGTTTTTGCCAGTGCCTTGATCAATCCGGCGTTAATGGAAATGCCCGGCTCCAAAAAGAGACTGATCACCTGCAGGCGTCCCTCTTTCCGCCAGGCTTTTGCATCTAGCCTGCCAATGAGCCGGCCTCGATGCAAAATGGGCAGGATAAAGTAGCCATATTTGCGCTTGGGAGCAGGCGTGTAACACTCGATCGAATATTCGAAGTCAAACAATTCTTTTGTGCGAGCCCGGTCACTGATCAGTGGGTCGAAGGGCGAAAGGATGCTTGTGTGGGTGGCTGTCAGTTGATTCGCCAGTGCTGCTTCGAGCAAGGTCTCATTGTCTTTATGAACGAAGAATGGTCCGCCCTTAACTCCCTCAATGCTGACAGGGAAAATGATGCCTTCTGCCAGGAGCTGCTCGATGGCTGCGGCTGTTTCAGCCTTTTTGAGATAGAAATAGTTCGCAGCCCAGGTGTTGCTGGCAATCCCCAGCGCTTTGATCGCTTTGCGTGTGAGTTCCTTGACTGCAACGGAATACTCTGGTGCTTGCGTATCGTCCCAGGTGGGCAGGACGCGTTCGCGCAGGTCGTAAACCCGCTGGAAGCTTTCACGCCGGGCAATCATGAGATCCCCCCGGTAGTAAAGGTGTTCAAGCGCAACCTTTTCAACCTTCCAATCCCACCACGTGCCGCGCGACTCCTTGCTTTCAAAATCCGAGGAACGCACTGATCCGTTTTGATGGATGTGGCTCAGGATTTGATCCAGAATGGCAGTATTATTATTACCCCAGTCCCGGATGTTGTCCCAGCCAATGAACTTTTCAAGCATGAGAGAACGAAACAGGGGGTAATCCTCAATCGGCAGCAGGCAGACGGCGTGGGAAAAATATTCAAAGAGCTGACCCTCGGAGTGAAGTTCATCGAGCCATTTGGTTTGATAGCTGCCAAGGCGCGACCAGAGAATGTGCTGGTGGGCTCGGGCAACTATACTGATAGTGTCTATTTGCAGATTGTGAATCTGGCGGATGGCTGTCAAAACATCTGCCTTGCCAGCTTTGCGGCGGGGAGGTGTCAGTAGGCCAAGGCTTGCCAGCATGACCTGCTGAGCCTGCTGCTTGTTGAGTATGATATTGTTGTTCACGGGTATTATTCTATCTTAAGCTGAAAGCCGGGTTGGACCCCACAAAAAGACGTGGGGCAGGAACGCAACCCGGCTTACACATAAATCCGGGTTGCGTGTAACAACCCGGCACTAAACCTCACAAATTAGTACCGATCGATATGCTCCACGAAGGCATCCACGATGGATTGCGCGAACTTTTGCGTGTTTTCGGACTTGAAACCCCCATTGCCATCGAGAAGCTCTGCAACTTTAGAGATGTAGGCTTCTGGCTGCTGCAGAATGGGCATATTTAAGAACGTCAGCACCTGCCGCAAGTGATGGTTCGCGCCAAAGCCGCCCAACATTCCCGGTGAGTTGCTGATGACAGCGGCAGGCTTGCCATCCCAGGCAGACTGCCCATAAGGACGTGAGCCGACATCCAAAACATTCTTCAGAGCAGCGGGAATGGTGCGGTTGTGTTCGGGAGTGATGAAAAGTACGGCATCCATTCCGTTGATTTTATTGCGAAATTCAGTGTAGGACTCGGGCGGCGTTCCAGCGTCAAAATCCTGGTTGTAAAGGGGGAGATGACCAATCCCGACAATTTCTGTCTCGTAGCCCTCAGGAAAAAGTGGTCGTAAGGCTTCTCCAAGTTGGGTGCTGTAACCTTCTTTGCGGATGCTTCCGCTGATGATTGCGACTTTCTTACTCATGTATTAATCTCCATAAATTATTTTTATTAAATATCCCCGATCAGGAAGCCTTTTTCAAGCTTCAGTCCAAAGCTTTTCAGGAAGTTAAGAAAGTTCTTATGATAAAAGGGGGTTTAGTCTCTAAGGGTCAGAGCCAACGGAGGCTGGTCCATCAACCGCAGGCTCAGCGAGCAGGCTTGCAAAAACTGGTCACGGTGAGGACCACGCATAAGATAATCCTTAATGAGCCCGATCACATAGGTCTGGATCAACTCAGGCGTTTTGTTTTTGCCGCGTTTCTCAAATAGCATCTTGTGTTTGGCAACCGCCGCGGCTTGCTCTGGATTCATAATTTTGAGCTCATCGGAAAATGCCAGAAGCGAAAGACTCCAATGACTTTTGTCGGGTTCGCGGATCAGGAACTGATAAGCCTTGAGCGACTCCAGAGAGTCGTACGTAATTGCCTCATCGATCCAATAGGCAAAAAGGGCGTAGGTGCGTTTGAGTCGGATGTTTTCGAGAAAGCCCATAACTACTGATTGTTCAGGCGAGCCTGCCGGCGCAGGGCAGCCTCTTGCGTGAACCGATGGGTGCCGTCGCAGAGGGGTTTGTTGCGCGAACCGCCGCAAGTGCAAAGGGTTACGCGGTTGAGGGGCAGGAAGGGCACACCGTCCGAACGCTCGATAGGCAAATAGCCCATCACAAATATAGGCGCGCGGATCGGACCGTAGGAGGTTATTTCGATCGTTTCAGCGATTTGCATCGGAAGATCTGGTTCCACATCATGCTCAGGATCCTGTGGCAAACGGTAGGTGAGGGAGCTCGAAGGGCAGTCGTGCACCATCTTGATGGCGCGGTCGCGCTTGGCTGGGTCAATTGAACCGTAAGTGAGCTCTGATACGGATGTGTTGCGCAGAACGCAGAAGCCGGACTGCATGCAGAGGGAGGAGTCTTTTTTGACGGTCAAGCCCGGACCTCTGTAAGTGAAAACCCGTAAAGAAGCGCGATCGGTGCGGGCAGATTCGGTGCCGTCGAAGCCAGCTTTATGGGTGCCATCGCAAAAAGGATAAGTGGCAGATTTACCGCAGCGGCACAGGAGGTATGAGTCGCCATCCGGGGTTTGGTCGCCAAGGAATTTCCACTCGAGCGGCTCACCATATTCCGAGCAAACCTGTGTAAGTTTGATGAAAGGAACCTTACCCTCCACCTTGTAGGGACCGTTTTTCTTGATCGTGATTTTTGGGGTGATCTCGGTTTCGCTTTCGCTCATTGCAGCCTCCGCGCAGGATAATTATACAGCATCGCACTTTGTAAATTGGAGGATCGAACCATTCCTTCACGTGATTGCACCACGTGGAGGATCACTTTGAATTTTTATTAGGGGAATCTCCCTGTTTTTTTTGTACCTGCTTCCTAATAACCCAAAATTAACGGTCTGGCTAAGGCGTGGTCATCAGGTTTGGGTTGACTCGCAAAATCAGGTCATCATCGATGCCTGGATTGGCTCTTCCATCGCGGTTGCTGGTGGATACGTAAAGGTAGCCATCAGGTCCCACACGGACTGCCCGCAGCCGGCCAAATTCACCGGAGAAGAAGGTGTTGAAACCGGTAACCCTTTCGCCGTCAAGACTGACCACGTAAAGCGCGGAGCCACGCAGCCCGGTGAAATAGAGCTT
This sequence comes from Anaerolineaceae bacterium, assembly GCA_035388405.1. GTDB lineage: Bacteria > Chloroflexota > Anaerolineae > Anaerolineales > Anaerolineaceae > Mesolinea. The sequence continues at coordinate 42,847 of DAOOPV010000005.1, read as the reverse complement.
GCCCTCCAGGTACTCCACGTCTCCCGGAGCCCAGGTGACACTGCCGCTCGATTGAACGACCGGGCTAACCATCCCCTCAAGCTCCTCTTCGCCTTGAATTTCAGGCCAGCCATAATTAGCGCCAGGCGTGATGAGGTTGAGCTCGTCATAGCCGGAACCCAAGCCACTCGGACCGTGCTCAGTGGACCACAAGCGTCCTTCCGCATCCCAAGCCAACCCCTGGGGGTTGCGATGTCCATAAGACCAAACCGCAGTCGCAAACGGATTGTCTTCAGGAACTTCTCCCTCAGAGGTAACCCGCAGAATTTTGCCCTGCAAAGCGGTAATATCCTGCGCGATATCAGGATTTTGAGCATCACCGGTGGTTATGTAGAGGTAACCGTCCGGACCGAACTCGATGCGGCCTCCATCATGATTGTTGGCGCCAAGAATACCTTCGAAGATGATTTTCCGGTCTGAAAGCACACTATTTTTGAAGACATAGCGTTCCACCCGGTTGACCAACTGCCCGTTCTTGAGCGAGGTGAGATAGACATAAATTCGGTTGTTCACAGCGTACTCAGGATCCAGCGCCAAACCCAACAGCCCGCCCTCGCCCCGCTGCTCGACGTTCGTCACCCGGATGCGGGTGGTCGTCTGGCCGATCAACACCAAATTTCCGGAACGTTCGGTGATGAGCATTTCACCACCAGGCAGGAAAGCTATTTCCCAGGGAGTGTCCAACCCCGAAGTCACGACTTCCACCAAGGGTCCAGTGAGCAGCGCGCTTACATCGGTGGGAATCGGGGTGGATGTCATCACGGGGGATTCTGTGATCTCAGGTTGCGTTGGTGCTCCAGGGCTCGATATGGCAGGCGTTGGATCTTCGGAGGTGGGCATAACCGGAGATGGGCTGGGATCGCCAGCACAGCCAGCAAACACGATCAACGACAGAAGTCCGAGCGCAATTAATTTCAACGTTTTCATAATGAAATCATAACAGCCCGAACTTATCCCTGGCAACTGAGGGTAGAACGTCGGAGTCAGTCTGACTATCAATTTTTACCTAAATAGCTTAGAATTTTTTTACTAACTCAATACGAGGTAATTCTTGGCAATTCATCCTTATCCTGACCATCTGTTTGGAGATCTCGATCAGCCCCCGAAAGGCTCAAAGCATCATATTGCCCAAAGCAGGGGTCTGCATCATACCTATCGGGTTTCCCCCTGGCTGCCCACGCCTGAGCAGCCCTTCAGAATTTTGGCGACCACCAGTTCCGACCTGGCAATTCAGCAAGTGACTCTGCGCTATAGCCAGGATGAAGGGACAAGTTGGCAGGACAGAAGCTTTGAAGCAGGTGAGTTTCGCTGGGATACTCTGACCTGGGGATGGTTGCGGGAATGGCAGCTGGACTTCCCGGCAATGGCTGAGGGCAGCGAATTGCTCTACCAGGTATATGCCACGCTGCCCAGCGGAGAGCGATGCTTTGCAGATAATCAAGTTGTGAACTCGGCTGAAGCGACGCTTTTCAGGCTGAGGCTTACCAGCCGCAACCAGCCACCAACTTGGACAGAGCGGGCAGTGATCTACCAGGTGTTTGTGGACCGCTTCAATCCGGGCAAGGGCAAAAAATGGCTGCAATCAACCAACCTGATGAAACCTTTTGGGGGGACTTTGCGCGGCGTGATCGAAAAGCTGGACACCATCAAGGACCTTGGCTTCAACACCATTTGGCTCACGCCCATTTTTGCCAGCCCCAGCCACCATGGGTATGACATCAGCGATTACCTGCGCATCGAACCACGCATGGGAACTGAGGCTGACCTGCGCGAACTATTGGACCAGGCGCATGCGAAAGGCATGCGAGTTTTGCTGGATTTCGTTGCCAATCACTGCTCCAACCAACACGCCAGTTTTCAGGCCGCTCTGGCTGGCGATGAAAGCGCGCGATCGTGGTTCAAATGGAAAGGCTCAGAGTACGAGGGTTTTTACGACGTACCAGAAATGCCCTGCCTCAACCTGGAGCCAGGCAGCCCCGCACGGGCTCACCTTTTGGAGGTGGCCCGTTATTGGTTGAAATTCGGGGCGGATGGCTTTCGACTGGATTATGCCAACGGACCCGCGAGGGAATTTTGGGTTGAATTTCTGTACGCCTGCCAGGAAGTCAATCCAGACTGCTGGACTTTTGGCGAAATTGTCGCGCCGGCTGATGAGCAGATCACCTTCGCTGGTGGCATGCACGGCACGCTCGACTTCCTCACCTGCCAGGCTCTCAGGGAAACCTTTGCCACCGGGCATTGGTCTTTGAGCCACCTGGCTGGATACCTGGAAAATTATTGGGCAGCCTACCCACGCGAGTTTTCGCGCCCTGCTTTTATTGACAATCACGACATGAACCGCTTTTTCTTCACCGCACAAGAATCCATTTCCGCACAGGAAGCGGCATTAAGGCTGCTTTACCTGATGCCAGGCGCGCCGATTGTGTACTACGGCAGCGAGCAGGAGCTCTCTCAGCGGCAGTCGATCCACGCCAACAACGCGCTGGGTTTTGACGAGGCGCGCATGCCAATCGATTGGGAAGAGCGGAAAGAGCATAATAGCGCAAGAGTGCTGCGGGAAATGGCGGCTTTCCGACGGGAAAACCCCTGGTTGAGTCATGCCCGCTGGCACACGCTGGAGCTTGAGCCGCAAAAGGTGGTTTTCAAAGTGAATGATGGCCAGAACCATCTGCTGGTTGAGATTAATGGCGATCAAGATGCCTGGCAGGTAATCTTCAGGTAAGCCTCCAAGCAAAGAGACAAAACAAAGGAGACCATTTTTCTGGTCTCCTTTAAGTTACAAGAAGATTGGGCAATTCAATGCTTATGGAAGGTCTATGTAGACGTAATCAAAATCGATGATAACCGGAGTGCTGTCAAATGAGGACACACCGATACCGATCAAACCTTCCGGGAGGTTGTATTTATTATCTTCAACGGTGCGTTCCAGTACACCGTTAACCCAGAGTTTAATCTCATTGCCTGCGCAACTCATGGCGAAGGTATTGCTCTTAATCCCCATGTTGATGTTTTTGGATCCGCCATTGTATAGGCGGACATAACCCGTGTTCATCGCTTCAATGTACGCATAGATGTCATAAAGACCGTTATTCGCGATGTTTACCTCATAAAAGCCTGTATCGGAGTAGCGGCAAACAAGCGTGATCATATTGTCATTGCTGCCCCGGTTGGACGTGAAGGCTTCAAGATAGACATCTTCATAGATGTAGTCCTCATAAAACACGTAAGCGTAGGTGTCGTAGTCTTCGATGGTGAAAGTTAATTTGCCGTTGTCAACAGAGATGTCCGTCTTCTCTTCGTTACCCATCAGGACTTCGTAATACCAATTATCCGGCACATAATCGAATTCTTCGGTGTAATAGGGCTCCGATTCAGCAACTGGCTCATCAGTAGGAGCTGGCGGTTGGGTTGGAGCGGCAGTGGGAGGAACGCTGGTGGGTGGAATCTGGGTGGGAGGAACCTCAGTGGGTGGAATGTTGGTGGGTGGAATGGCAGTCTCCGTAGGCTTCTGAGTGGGTTCAACAATCTGCTCCACTGGTGCAGAGGTGACTTGCTGTATTTCCAGCGTCGCGGTGCCATCCTTTTTGCCACCCAGGTCGAACGAAAATTCGCAGGATAGAGTTAATAATACAAGGACTACCAGGATTGCAGATACAGTCTTGATCGATTTAGAGCGCATATGATCCTCCAAGAAGAAAATAAATTGGATTTGGATGACTAAATTTTAGCATACTACTCTTCTTCCGGAACGATGAATCGGAAAATAGGCAAGAAATCCTAGTGGTCTTCTTACACTCTCAACTGTGCAGTGATTTGACTGGTTTAATCATCCAGTGACGGGTAAAATGAATGTTTGAAAGGAGTTTCCAATGACCGATCAAGACCAATTTGTGAATGAAAAACCTGCAGGTTTCGACGCTGAACCTGAAGGTGGTTACCAGGATTATACTGGTCCAACTCAAGCCAGCCAAACGCCAAAGGTTGAGTCCGATGCAGGCTCCAAATTTGGAGCAGAGATCCTTTCTATCCTGGAAGGTTTCGGTGAGGACATCAAGCGTTTAAGTAAGAACGTCAGCGAATATCTTGATAAAGAATCCTTCAATAAGGCTGCTGACAGTGTTAAAGACGCCTTAAGTGATGCGGGTGAGGGCATCAAGCGCACCACACAGAACATGGGCGACAAGCTGGAGGAAGAACGTATTCAACGTGCCATTCGGGACCTGAAGGATTACGCCAGGAAAACCGGGAAATCCATCAACGACCTATTCGAAGAGGAACCGCCTGCTTCCCCGCAAGACGCGGGAGAAACAGCGGCAAGGGCTGCTGAAGATCTGGCTGAAACGCTGGATCATGAGGCAAGCGAAACGACCGAGAATGATATCAATTTCGAAAACACTTTTGGTGGATAATCAGTTCAGAAAGAAGACCCCTCTTGCGGGGTCTTCTACTTATAATACCGCAGCATGCAGTTGTAACGCTTGATTGGTAATACCATCTGTCCGTTGACATATTCAACATAATTCAGCACAATTTCATCAAGCTGCTGGCGCTGATGCTCTTCCAGGCGCAGCTGTTTCATTACGTACGCCACTGCTTCCGCTTTTGTATCCACCGGCTGTCCAAAATCATGAAAGACTTCATCACATGTGACGCTAAACCCAGCCTGCTCCAGCCTGCCCTTTACGTAGCAGCTGCCAACACATGAATTAGCCAGTTCAGTCGGACCAAATTCCCGGCCGAGATCTTCGTAGAAGCCTTCGCGCGGGCGGACGCCCTGGTTGATAATCATGCCGCAACGGCGGGTCTTGCGCAGGAGGGTTTCAATCTCTTGCCTGGTAAAGCCGAATTGGTGATGGTAGAAAGCAACCGCCACATCCCAGTCATCTGTGTGCACGTCCGGCCAGCAGGCGTGCACCAGTTGGATTCTTTCCAGACCCATCCGGTTCACATCTTCACGCAAAACCTCCAGCACGTTTTCATTCTTATCGATGGCGATCACCTTGCTGCAGATCCCCGCAAGGTAGCGGCTGACGATCCCAATTCCGCAGCCGATATCCGCTACGACATCTGTTGGACGGATCATCTCCCTTAAAGCAGGTCCATAGGGTACTTCGGGGTAATTCCAGAAAGATGTCGCCTTCCTGTAATACTCTGCTGAGGTTCGGGGTAGTCCGGGCATTAATCCCCCACCTTGACCAACTTCTTGATCATCATCTTTTTGAGATGGCTGATTCCGCAAGAGAGGGAAAGTTTCTTAAACATCTCATCTTTTAAGGCGGGATCCCACCAGGAACCTGCCAACGCTGTGACGCCTGTGCCCTTGAACGCTTCAGTGAGCATGGGGGTGGACGAGCCAACCAAAACGATTTCGCGAGCATTCTGGCAAAGCTCCAGCAGATGGTCAATGCTTCCGTTTATCAGAGTGGTGCCAGTGATGATCATCAGATCGCACTCGGGCAGCACTTCGGCTTGCTGCGACATGTCCATCACTTGGGCTGTGCCTTCGCCGCCGCTGACGGTCAGACCTTTGTCAAAAATGGTGACTCGCGCCTGCATCCTGGCAAGCTGCTCGGCAACGGGAGGAATATATCCGATCATACCGACCCTGTCAGCCGGGCGCACATGCAAGCCAAATGGCGTCGGGGTGTCAGGCTCATCCGGCAAGTCCAGGGCGCGGGTTGCAGCAGTGATGACCGCCATGCCCACACCCCGCTGCGCGTCATCGCGGCCTTCCAACACCAGCCTGGCTACCTCAAGCGCGGGTTGGCCGATGATGTGCTGGGCAAAACCAAAGGCCGAGCAGCCTGCTGGCAACCTGTCGCGCAAAATATACGAAAGACCAATATCCGACCCATCCAGCTCAACTGCCGTGAGCGAGAGTCCCAATACGGCATCAGTTACAACCCGATCCCTCAGAAGGGGTTCGGCAGCCTGGAAAACTTTTTCGATGAGCATAAATTCTCCTATAAACCTGGGGCGACACTAACCATTCGGTCAATCCCCTCTACCTTTATCAAACGCAGAGGCACGCCATACATGGCCGTGATTAATTCCTCCGTCAGAACGTCCTGCCATGCTCCGAAATGGAAGATTGACTGCTGGTCGATAACGGCTGTTTTGGCGTCCAAAAGCAGCACCTGGTCGGGATTGTGGGTGGTGAGAACGACCGCGTACCCCTTGGCAGACAGATCCTTGATCAGCCGCAGGACTTTGAGCTGGTTGCCATAGTCGAGGTGGGCTGTAGGTTCATCCATCAGGATCAGACGCGCCTTTTGGGCAATGGCGCGCGCGATCGAGACCTGCTGCAGTTCACCGGTGCTGATGCGCGTATAGGGCTTTTGCGCAAGGTGGCTGATGGCCATCTGCTCCAGCGCTTCTTCAGCACGTTGATAATGTTCCGGACCAGGTTTTTCGAAGGTGTCCAGCCAGGGAGCGTTGCCCGTGACCACATATTCGAGCACGGTGTAGTCGAACGATGGCAGCAGAGTCTGGGGCACGTACCCAATAGTTTGGGCGATGTTTCGAGCCGGCAGGTTTGCCATTTCTTCCCCGTTCAGCAGCACACTGCCCTCGAGCGGCTCTCGCAGCCTTGCCAGGCAATTCAGAAGCGTGGTCTTGCCGATCCCGTTGGGACCGAGCAAACACACGATCTCACCCGCCCGAACTTCAAAGCTGATGTTCTTGAAGATCTGGCGGCTGCCATCGTATGAAAAACCCAGGTCTTTGACCTGCAAAAGAGTGTCCATATTTACTCCAGGCGGGTCCTTTGCTTGTAGAGTAACAGGGCGTAAAGCGGAGCGCCAACAAAACCGGTCAGAATTGAGAGCGGGATTTCCACGCTGGAGACCGTGCGGGCAAGCGTGTCGATCAGCAGCATAAAAATCGCTCCGATCAGAAGGGTAATGGGCATCGAGCGGGTGTTATCGCTGCCAGAAAGAAGGCGGCTCAGGTGAGGGATCACCAACCCGACCCAGCCAATCGTGCCGCTGATGGACACGGCACTGGCGGTCAGCAGGCTGGCGCAGATGATCACGATTGTGCGCACCTGGCGTACGTTCACTCCCAATGTGCGGGCTTCAAGATCGCCAAAGGAGAGGATGTTGACCCGCCAGGAGAGTAGAAGCAATAAGGTGGAACACACCAAAAACACGGGCAGAATAGCCCAAAGTTCACGTCCGAGGATGGATGCCAGGCTGCCCAACTGCCAGTAGACAATGGATGCCAACTCGGTTTGCTCCTCTGCCACGAATTTCATGATGGCAAGCACCGAGCTGAGAAACCCGCCGACGATGATGCCCGAGAGCACCAGCATCATGTTGGAACGGTTGCGCAGGAGGCGCGGCACGAGTGAGGTGACGAAAACTGCCAGGATGCCGCCGGCAAAGGCAAAAATCTGGCGGGTTGCCAGTCCTGCTCCCAGCAGGATTGCGGCGGAAGCTCCCACGGCTGCACCTGAAGATACGCCCAGTAAATCTGGCGAAACCAATGGGTTGCGAAAGACGCTCTGGTAGACCGCGCCTGAGAGCGAGAGCATCGCGCCGATCATCACCGAAGCCAGCACGCGCGGCAGGCGAATGTTGAAAACGACACTGATCATGGCAGGGTCCACCGGAATATTTAGTCCCAGTTTCGAAAGGATCACGTTCAAAACTTTGCCAGGATCGTTGCTGTACCGCCCAAGACTGAGCGAAAGGAAAACCCCCAATAACAAAAGCATAGACAACAGCCACAGCCATTGTCTATGCTTATTGTTTATTGGAGATGTGCTTGTTTTCAAACTTAAAAATTACTCGATTCCCAATTGTTCTGCCGTGAAAGTTTTATCATAAACGATTGTGTAGAACTCGTCCACATTTTCCATCAAGGCTTCAAAACCATACAGATCAGGGTGCAGGTTATTGAGAGCCCAATCGATGCCGAGAGCCAAAACTGCAGTCGGCTGATCCCAGGGTTCGAGTTGTGAGGGGAACTCATAAACGCGCTTGTTCTGGATGGCGCTGATGCTGCTCCAGGCGGGGTCATTCAGGAGATCTTCTGCGGTGTAGTCAGAATATGCGGGGAACCAGATCACATCCGGATTCCAGGTGATGATCTGCTCAATGCTGACGTCCGCAAAGCCGCCCACGTTTTCAACGCCACTGACAGCGTTCAGTCCGCCACCGGCTTCAATCAGGCTGGTTTGGATCATCGATCCCGGGGCAACAGAAAGCGCGGAACTGCTCCCAAGGAAGAGCACAGAGGGCTTCTCAGTCACGTCTTTAAGCAGAGTCTGGGCATTTTCCAGCTGGCTGTCGAGGAAGGAGCTGATCTTTTCAGCTTTTTCGTTCTCGCCAAGAGCCATGCCAAGTATTTTCAAAGTCTGTTTTACTGTTTCGAAACTCTCGGTGCTGTCGAGGATGACCAAAACTGGAATATTGGCAGCTTCAAACTGCGGCACGAGGTCCTGGTGTCGCTCGGGCAGGATGACCAGATCGGCTCCGCTGGCGATGACGCTTTCAAGATTGATATTGCTGCCCTTGCCAACTTCCGGCAATTCTTCGAACCCCTCGATCACCTGTTCGTAAAGGCCGCGCCCCATTGATTTGCTGCCGAAACCAACCAGGTACTTGCCTCCGCCGCCAAGCACGACGGCCGCGTTGAGGGTTGGGTTGTGGGTTCCGGTGAGTTTGGTGGCAGGCTGCTGGAGGGTAACTTCACGACCAACGACATCAACGATCACGATCGGTTCAGCCGTGGGTTCAGCAGTGACCTCTTCAGTTGGTTCCGCGGTGGGCTCTTCCACGACGGGCTCGGTTGGAGCGAGTGTTGGTTCGGGAGGGGTGATGGGCTCAGCAGTGGGTGCCGTGGTGACACAGGCGCTGACCAGCAGCATCACAGTCAACGCCAGGGGCAAAACGACCTTCTTGATTAATTTGGACATAGAAAACTCCTTCGTTTTGATGTTTCAGACTTAAAGGCTCAATAAATGAGCAGTCTTTGATTTTACCACTGTTATCAGAATATATCACAGGCTAAGCACCTCGCTGGTATACTTTGAATGTTATGTCACTCATGACTGCTCAAAACCTTGGAAAATCCTTTGGTCCTGTGGATATCTTCGACGGGATCCATCTTTCGATTCCCCGCTTAGCCCGCATCGCGATTGTTGGTCCAAATGGTGTCGGAAAAACGACGCTTTTACGCATCCTCGCCGGGGAAGACACCCCCACGGAAGGGTCGGTGCATCGCGCGAGAGGCTTGAAGTTGGGTTACCTGCCCCAGGAAGCAGTCAGCGTGTTGGAAGGAACGTTGTGGGATTCTTGCCTTCTGGCTTTTGAGGGACTGATAGCCCAAGGGGAAGAACTGCGCGAGATGGAAAAGATGATGCAGGATCCAGCCTGCGATCCATCCGTGCTGGAACGCTACGGTAAGGTTCAGACGAATTTTGAATTCAGCGGAGGTTACACCTTCCAGGCACGCATCCGCCAGACGCTGGATGGGTTGGGATTCTCTGAGCACGACTATGAGCGACCACTAAAGCAATTATCAGGCGGTCAGCGGACCAGGGCTCGCCTGGCGAGGATCCTGCTGGACGACCCGGATCTGCTTCTGTTGGATGAGCCCAGCAACCACCTGGACATCAATGCCGTGGAATGGCTCGAAGCCTACCTGAGGGATTGGAACGGCGCGGTGGTGATCGTTTCGCATGACCGCTATTTTTTGGATCAGACCGCCCACTACATCTGGGAAATGACCCCGGCTTTGGAAGTCTACCGGGGGAATTACACTGCGTATCTACGCCAGCGCGAGGAACGCTACACGCGCCGCCTGGCGGAGTTTGAGGCGCAAAACGAGTACATCGAAAAGCAGCAGGATTACATCAAACGCTACCTGGGCACGCAAAACAACAACCAGGCACGCGGCAGGCAACGACGCCTGGAACGCCTGCTGGCAGACTCACGTCTGACCGCGCCGACCGCCAACATCCGTCCAATGCATCTGCGCTTCAAGCTGGCTGACCGCTCCGGCAACCTGGTTTTGCGCACCTACGATCTGCAGGTTGGCTACGAAGATGAAGGGCGACCGCTTTTCACCTGCCCGGACCTGGTATTGGAGAGGCGTGAGTGTGTCGCGGTGATTGGACCCAACGGCGCCGGCAAGACAACCCTCCTGAAGACCGTTCTGAGCCAGATCCCTCCCTACGCGGGTAGGGTGGAACTTGGAGCTAACCTCAAGGTGGGTTATTTTGCCCAGGCTCATGAGGGTTTGGTGGCTGATAATACCCTGATGGATGAGATCAGCATGGTAGCTCCTAACATGCTGCCGGCGGAAGCGCGCAACTACCTGGCACGTTACGGCTTCCAGGGAGATGAGGTTTTTGGACAGGTGGCGACCCTCTCAGGCGGCGAACGCGGACGCCTGGCGCTGGCGAAACTTGCTCTTTCGGACGCGAATTTATTGATGCTCGATGAGCCCACCAACCACCTCGACCTCGCCACGCAGGAGGTGCTGCAGGACGTACTGGCGCACTACCCGGGCACGATCATGCTGGTCTCGCATGACCGCTACTTGATCGACGCCCTGGCGACCCAAATTTGGGAGCTGGACATGCAGAGTGCCAGTTTGCAGGTGTTTAAAGGTGCTTACTCTGAATTCAGGCAGTTCAAGGAAGGGCGATTACAGGTAAGAGACTTCGAAGAATTTCCGATTACGGGAGATCCAGTGGAAGAGCCTGTGACAGTACACGTCAAAGCAAGCCTGAGCCGCAATCAGCGTCAGCAAATTGAAAAGAAGCTGGCGGCTTTGGAGCAAAAGATCCACACAGCTGAGATGGAAAAGGCCAGCTGCGAAGCCCACCTCTCCAAGCCATCGGCTGACTTGCGAAAATTGGAAAAAGTTACGGAGAATTATCAAACGGTAACCGTTGAATTGGAAAAGTTGCTCGCGGAATGGGAAAGCCTGGCTGAGCAACTGCATCAGGATGATTGATTCTTCGACTACATGCTATAATTCAGCAAATTTTTAGACAGGTAGTTAGCGATGAACTATTTAGTAACTGGAGGGGCGGGGTTTTTGGGCACTGCCCTAAGCAACCGCCTGGCAAAACAAGGACACCACGTGCGAGTATTGGATGATTGCTCGGCGGGAAATCCTGTTTACTTATTACCCGAAGTTGAATTCGTACAGGGCGACATCAACGAAAAGACACTGCTCTGGAAGCTGCTGCAGGATGTGGATTGCGTTTTCCACCTGGCAGCCAAGGTCAGTGTGCCTGAGTCCTCCCTGTTTCCGAGCAACTATAACCTCGTGAACGTCAGCGGAACAGTGACCCTGATGGAAGCCATTCGCGATACCAAGGTGAAGCGCGTGGTGTTGACTTCATCTGGTGCGGTTTACGGTCGCCAGGACAACACACCATATCTTGAAAGCATTGAAGTTCATCCCGAGTCGCCCTACGCTGTCTCGAAACTCTCAGCTGAGCACTACGTACGCACCATCGGTGCCCAGGCGGGAGTGGAAGCAGTCTGCCTGCGGATCTTCAACGCCTACGGACCGGGGCAGCGCGTTCCCCATTCCCACCCGCCAATTATTTCCAATTTCCTGAAACACGCGCTTACCAATGGCACCATCATCATCCATGGCGACGGCAGCCAAACGCGCGATTACGTCTATGTGGACGATGTGGTTAACGCCCTGGTGACCTCATCCACTGCGGTGGGTGTGGACCAGCAGGTGATCAACATTGGCAGTGGCGTGGAAACAAGTGTTTTGGAACTTGTGCGCCTGGTGCGGCAAGTGACTGGCAGGAAGCCTGAGGAGATTTACAACCCACTCAAAAGTGGTGGCTCCGACCGCATGTGCGCCAGTATTGCCAAGGCTCAGGAAAAGCTCACTTACATCCCGCTGGTGCCGCTCGAGACCGGTCTGCGGTTGACGATGGAACGTGATCCCCAATTTAAGAAAGAAATTGAACCCAAGCCTCTCGCCTGATTTCTTCTCGCGACCTGCGCCGCAAGTAGCCCCGGAATTGCTGGGGTGTTTGCTTGTTCGTAACTGGCAGGGGCAGCGGCTCGCTGGTTTGATCACGGAAGTGGAGGCATACCAGGGGGTGGATGACCAGGCATGCCATGCCCGGGCGGGCAAGACGGCGCGCAACGAGGTGATGTTTGGCGAGCCAGGGAGAGCCTATGTTTACTTCACCTACGGGATGCACTGGATGCTGAACCTGGTTTGTGAGGTCAAAGGGTTGCCAGCGGCGGTCTTGATCCGAGCCATCAAACCTGTAGAAGGACTGGAAGCAATGCGTCAACTGCGCCCTAACCTGGCAGATAAACTCGGCTGGTTGAACGGTCCGGCAAAACTGACCCAGGCGCTGGCAATTGGCAGGGAACAAAACGGGGCGAATGTGTGCTCTGTGGAGAGCGGCTTGTGGGTTGAGAGTGGGGTCGTCGTTCCTCCAGATGAAGTGCAAACTTCCCCGCGAATCGGCATTGGGTACGCGCCCGAACCCTGGCTCTCGCTGCCCTGGCGCTGGGTTTGGACAGCAAATGATGGTTCCTATTCCACGAAGGAAAGATAGAGTAAGATTGTGCCGATGAGCATATTTTCGCGTAAGAAGGATACAGCAATATTCACCCCCGAGAGGCTGCAAGCCCGGGTGAGTTCTGTTTTGGGACCGGGCATCCACTGGATTGGCGATCTGCACGGCACTGGCGGGGTGCGCATCGAAGGCACGATGCAAGGAGATATCCTCATTAAGGGTCTGGTCGTGGTTGGCGAGACCGGGAAGGTCATTTGCCCTGAGTTAAAGGCTGAGACGGTTGTGGTAGCGGGCACGGTGCAGGGCAACATCACCTGCCAAAAACTCGAAATTCGCTCAACCGGGCGGGTTTGGGGCGATGTGGTGGCGGTCAGTTTTAGCAGCGAAGATGGCGCTTTTCTGCGCGGTCAGATGCGAATGGAAGAGCGGATTGAGATCCAACTGGAAGACGCTCAGTCTCTTGATGACTTTGAAATGCCCGTGATTCAAACCGAAATGCAGCAAGAGGTTCCAACCGGACCAGTTCTGCCTGAGCCAACGCCAGTAGTTCCTGAACATGAACCAGAACAAGCAATACCTGATGTGCAGGTGAGCGAACCTAAAACAACCGAGAAACCCAAGCTGAAATCCCCCTGGGAAAAATAGAATATTACTGCTGCGGTAACTCCAGGAGGATAGTCACCGGTCCATCGTTGCGGATATCCACCACCATGTGCGCGCCAAAAACTCCTTGTTGGGTATTTATGCCAAATTCTCGCAAGCGGGCAGCAAAAACTTCAACCAAAGGTTCAGCCAACTCAGGTTTGGCAGCGTTGATGAAGGACGGGCGCCTGCCCCGGCTGGTGTCGGCGTAGAGGGTGAACTGCGAAACGACGATTGCTTCGCCACCAACATCCAACAGCGAGAGGTTCATTTTTCCGGCTTCATCTTCAAATACCCGCAGGTAGGCAGTCTTCTCAGCCAGTTCCCTTGCAATAGCAGGCGTGTCATCGGGTCCGATCCCAAGCAGGATCACATAACCCAGGCCAATCTGAGCAACTATTTCATTGTCGACAGTGACACTGCCGCTGGTGACTCTCTGCAGGACGGTTCTCATCGCGTCCCCTTGGATGTTCCACGTTCGATATAACCCGGCCAGGTGAAGTTCTCGTCAAAATCCACTTCCACAATTCCACAATGGGGAATGCGACCGGGATTGTAGAACTGCTTCATCACGTAACCATGGGTAACCACAATCACTTTCTCATACGCCAGGTACGGCAGCAAAGCCGAAGCCGCCCGGCGGGCGACCTGATCGTATCCCTCCCAGTTAAGTCTGGCTTCAGGCGTGTGCACGCCCTTGAAGCGGCTGGCTTCCTCGATGGCTGCCAGGGTGTCGGTGAAATCGCGATTTTTGTACTCGGTGTCGATCAACCACTCGTGGATGTCGAATGCCACCTCGATGGGCAGATCGAGCCGGCGGGAGATGACCGCCGCTGTCTGCAGCGCGCGGGTATAGGGGGAGCTGACAATCAGCTGGCAGCCCTGCAAGCGTGGGTCTTTTGCTACCGCTTCCGCCTGGGCAACGCCTCGCTCCGTCAGCGGCGCTAACTCGCGCGCCGGACCCGGAAAGCCACGACCTTCCGTGAAGGTATAATCCTGTTCTCCATGCCGTACTAAAACCAGATGCATAGCAACCTCCTGTTCTGAATAAGAAGTGTATCAAACCTTTGAGATTTTCAGGCGGGATTATCAAATTCATGGTAAATTTTAGGCTTGATTATGGGAAAAAGATGACAGGAAACAACAATAATCGTCCCCCTAAGTGGATCCGCAGCATTCCCAGGCTGACTATTGAAGGTCGGCGTGAAATCATCGCTGATGTCCATGAAGATTCAAAAGCTAATTTTGACTATTTAATCCTGGTTGCGCTTTCGAGCACTATTGCTACTTTAGGTTTGCTTTCGGACTCCCCGGCTGTCATCATTGGCGCAATGGTCGTTGCTCCCCTGATGTCCCCAATCCTGGCGATAGGTCTGGCTACGACTACTGGCGAAAAGAAATTACTGAAAGAGGCTCTCCTGACCTTATTTGTCGGAGCTTTGCTTTCCATCGTGATCTCAATGATTTTGACCTGGATCAATGATGAGCTTCCATTCATCTCCTTACATCAGATCCCAGGCGAAGTTATGTCCCGAACAAGATCTTCCCCCGTGGACCTGACCATCGCGATTGCGGGTGGGCTTGCAGCAGCTTACGCGGTTACCCGGCCTAAGCTTTCAGCAGCGCTGCCTGGCGTTGCGATCGCTACAGCTCTCATGCCGCCTGTTTGCACCGTGGGAATCGGATTAGCTTTGCAAAATTGGCAGGTTGCCAGTGGCGCGGGATTGCTTTTTGTTACAAACGCCGTTGCAATTGCTTTTGCTTCCGGTTTGGTATTTCTGGCCAGAGGTTTCTCCAAGGAGCAGCGCTTTAGTGAGGCGAAAATTCCCGCATCCCTTTGGGTTTCTACTGTTCTTGTGGTTCTTCTCCTGATCCCATTGACTTACTTTAGTTTGCGTGTCATTCGGCAGGCGGAAAAGACCCAAATGATCAATACGATCGTCGAAAGGGAAGTTGCCTTGCTTCCTGACGTCCAGTTGGAAGAAACCATTTTTAACAATGGTTCCGAAGTACTGGATTTGCGTCTGACTCTGCACACAAGCCGGTCTCTCTCCTGGCGGGAAATTGTCACTCTGCAAGAAGCAATTGCCTCCGGGCTCGATCAGAATGTATCACTAAAAGTGGAACAAGTCTTGTTTAGAGAGCTGGATCCAATGATTCCTCCGACGCTGACTCCAACCCAAACTCCCGGACCAAGCGCAACCCCAACTCCAACCAGAACCCCTCTTCCAAGCTCTACGCCTACGCCAACACAAACGCCTGAGCCTACCTTGACCCCTACTTCAACCGCAACGCCAATGCCCTTCCAGGCACGAATCATCTGGCCGGACACACCTGCATTAACCCTCTATCAGGAACCGGGCGGTCCGTCGATTGGCAGGTTGTACTTTTCTCAATTGGTTATGGTTTACCACGACCAGCAAAACTATGATGGATTGGTGTGGGTAAAAATCAGGGATGATCAGGGTCGAATCGGCTGGTTACCGCAAAATTACCTGGAGATTTTGATGCCCTGAGTTTCTTTATCTCTCACGATGAAATGCTAATGGAGGGAGGCAGATCATGATTGAGGACTGGAAATCGTAAAATCCGATTTTTGTGAAGTCTTAAATGGAAGGTTATAATAAGGCTATGCTATTATCCCAGATGCCCCCAGCGAGCATCGTCAACAACTCCGAGACCTACCAGCAAATGCTGGCGCATTTAGTCACCCAGGACACCATCGCGATCGATACCGAATCGAACAGCCTGCACGCCTATTATGAACGGGTTTGCCTGATCCAACTTTCCAGCCAGGAATGCGACTTTCTGCTGGATCCGTTTGTATTCAAGGATCTGAGTGAGTTAGGCGCGCTTTTCGCCCGAACTGATATCCAGAAAATCTTTCATGCCGGTGATTACGATATCGGTTGCCTCAAGCGGGACTTTGACTTCACCTTCCATAATATTTTTGACACGATGATTGCCGCAACCGCTCTGGCCGAGCCCAACCTGGGATTTGCAGCACTGATCGAAAAATACTTTGATTTGGTCCTCGATAAAAAATACCAACGTGCGAACTGGGGCGAAAGACCGCTCAAGCCTGAAATGCTCAGTTACGCCCAGTATGATTCCCACTTCCTCATTCCCCTGCGGGACGTGTTGCTGCCCCAGCTTGAAGCCGGCAACCGCCTGCAACTGGTTTTGGAAGAGGGCGAAGGCATGGCACGCCTGGTGAAGCCCCTCGAACAACACATCGAAGATATCTGGCGGGTCAAAGGCGCCCAGGATCTCTCTGCTGAAGCGCTCTCCTTGCTTGATGCGCTGAATCATACGCGGGAGCTGATCGCCAGCAAACGCGACGTGCCTCCCTTCAAAGTTTTCTCGGACCGGGCTCTGATCGAAATTGCCCAGACCCAGCCCCACTATATCCAGGAACTCAGCCTGCTGCCATCTCTGCCGGAGAGCCAGGTGAGGCGATACGGCAGCCTGCTGATGCAAGCGATTCAAGCCTGGCGGGAAAACCCACAAAAAGTGACTCCCCGAAAGAACCATCGCCTGAGTGATGCGGAAATGAAACGGCGCGACGCGCTTTCAAATTGGCGCAAACAAGCTGGATTGGATGAAGGTCTGCCTTCCAACGCAATCATCTCCCGTGAGCTGCTCGAACGCCTGGCACACCTCGAGTTTTCGGATATTAACCAATTGGAAGAAGCCATGAAGTACTTCCCCTATCGTTATGAACGTTATGGCGATGCCATATTCCAGGTATTGGAAAGGACAAAGGAATGAAACTAACCGTTCTTGGCGCAGCACGCACCGTCACCGGCTCAATGCATCTGATCGAGCATCAGGGGCAAAAGCTTCTGATCGATTGCGGAACCTTCCAGGGTAAGCGCGATGAATCTTACTTCGTCAACCTCAACTTCCCCTTTGACCCCAGCGAAATTGATGCGATGATTCTCTCGCACGCTCATATTGACCACAGTGGCAACATCCCCAACCTGGTCAAACAGGGCTTTCGCGGCAAGATTTTCACCACCGATGCCAGTGAAGACCTGGCGGATATCATGCTCAGGGATTCCGGGCACATCCAGGAAAACGATATCCAGTACGTCAATAAAAAACGCCGCAAAAAGGGCGAACCAGCTCTGCAACCGATCTACACTCAAAAAGACGCGATCGAGGCGATGCCGTTCTTCCAAAGCGTTTGGTATCAGCAGAAGTTTGAACCCATTCCAGGCGTAACCGCCCAATTGGTGGACGCGGGGCACATCCTGGGTTCGGCGGCCGTTATCCTGGATTACCGCAATGACCAGGGAGAGCCAAAGCGCCTGTGGTTCTCGGGCGATATCGGCCGATACGACGCCCCCATCTTGCGCGACCCGGTGCTGCCGTCTGGCGCAGATACGCTGGTGATGGAGTGTACCTACGGCGACAAACCGCATGAATCGATGGATGACGCCTACGATGAATTTATCGACGCGATCAAACGGACCGTCAAACGCGGCGGAAAGGTGATCGTGCCGGCATTCGCGGTAGGGCGCACCCAAAACCTGACGTATTTCCTAAGCCAGGCAATCGACGATGGCTTAATTCCAGATGTGCCCGTGGTGGTTGATAGCCCTCTGGCGGTCAACGCCTCCATGCTGTACCGCAAACACACTGAATGTTTCGACGATGAAACCTGGCAGTATATTGCCGAGCACCGCATGCAGGGGCTGGACTTCCATAACGTGATCTACACCATGTCAGTGGACGAATCCAAGGCGCTCAATGAATGGAATGAGCCCATGATCATCATCTCGGCATCCGGAATGGCTGAAAGCGGGCGCATCCTGCATCACCTGAAAAACAACATTGAAGACGGTCGTAACACCATTCTGATCATTTCCTGGCAGGCTCCCGACACGCTTGGTCGGCGCCTGGCGGACCGCGAACGTAAGGTGAGGATCTTTGGGGACGAGTATTTCCGCAAGGCGGAGGTCGTGACCATCGGTGGGCTTAGTGCGCACGCCGGGCAGACCGGGCTGGTGGAGTATGCCCTGGCGAGCAAAGACAGCCTCAAGCGCATCATCCTCTTCCACGGCGAGCCGGAAAAAGCTCAAGTCCTGATTGACAAACTGGCTGAGCACCCCGAACTGCCGGTGCCGGTCTACGCAGAAAAGGGGCAGGAGTTTGACCTTTAAGGTATAATCTGAAACCTGTTGGAGAGATGCCGGAGTGGTTGATCGGGGCGGTCTCGAAAACCGTTATGGGTCTCGTACCCATCGTGGGTTCGAACCCCACTCTCTCCGCCACAAAAAAATGCCGTGATCACACGGCATTTTTGATTCCTGACGCAGTAGAGGGGTTGGCTTTTTGTCATCGATAGGAGCGAAGCGACGTGGCAATCATTACCCCGACACTGTCATCCTGAGCAGCGCGACTGCTTGCGTCCCCTTGCGGGAAGGATCTGTCTGTTAAAAATCAGATTCTTCGCAAAAGAGGCTCAGAATGACTTGAGTGATGTCCAGGTGGGTTGGCTATAACAAGATACAGGTTGGTTTTCGGCTCTGTGACGCCAATCCACCCTACAATTTTTGTCATCGCGAGGAGCGTAGCGATGTGGCGATCATTACTCCGACACTGTCATCCTGAGCAGCGCGACTGCTTGCGTCCCCTTGCGGGAAGGATCTGTCTGTTAAAAATCAGATTCTTCGCAAAAGAGGCTCAGAATGACTTGAGTGATGTCCAGGTGGGTTGGCTATAACAAGATACAGGTTGGTTTTCGGCTCTGTGACGCCAATCCACCCTACAATTTTTGTCATCGCGAGGAGCGAAGCGACGTGGCGATCTCAACACCAACTAAAGCAATGGAGCGGTACTCCGTGGTTCGAAGTCCGGTTCGATCCGCCCGATTTTCATTTTCTCAAAGAGCAGCGGGCTCAGGCAGGCTATCCAAATCCCAATCAAAAAGTAGCGGAAGTAGCGCAAAATCCCGCTGATCAGCCCCGGGTCATCCGGGAAGAGCGAGCCTAACCCCGCGTAAAGGGCGAAGACGCCGGCGATCCCCACCAGGTAGCGGGCGATGCGCTGCCATGTGCCGAAATTGCTTTGGATCACGCCCCGGCGTGCCCTGAGCCAGGCAAATCCGCCCAGCATGCCGAACCACAGCCCGGCGGTCGTCAGTGTGCCTTCAAGCGATAACGGATCCACCTCACCCGCGCGCGCAGCCCATTCAGCCGGCATCTCCCAACCAGCGGAAAGCGCAATGACCATCGCGTTCAACCCGATAATGAACAGCGAGCTAAAAAATGCCAGGAGTATCTGATTCTTTAGCGTCTGCTTTTTGAGCCAGGCGCCGATCGGTTTTTGCAACTTACTAAATGCCAGCAGCAGCAAGACCCCCAAAAGCAGACCCAGCAGGACATCGCTCAGGAAGTGCACCCCCAAAACCAGGCGCGATATGGAGATCAACAACACCAGGATGATCGCTGACCAGATCGCCTTGCGGTTTTTAGTCTCGAGCGCGCTCTGACCCCAGACGGACGTGGAGTTCATGGCATGCCCGGAAGGAATGCCAAAGGACGACTCGTGCACGCCCGGAACGATCTTGTCGCTGATCCAATATGGGCGGGGTCCCTTTAGCAGCACTTTGAAGAAGCCGTTGAAGGAGGCACTGGCAAGCAGCATCACCCCGATGTGCAAGCCCGCCCAGGCGTTCACGCACCAGTAAATGGTGGGCATAAAAAGGATATAGAAGATTTGGTCTCCAAGCATCGTTATGACGGTCATGATGCTCTGCAGGCCACCGCCGAGGCTCTGCAAAAAAGCATTTACTGCTAATTCGGCTTGATTAACAACATCCATAAATAACTCCAATCTCTTACACCCTAAAAACCAAAAGTCTTGCTAAATTACGTTGTCTTTTCTGAATTTGTGAAACGGTCGAAAAAAAGAGCCCGAAGGCTCTTTATCTTCTTACAAGAAAACTAATCTAATTGTTCGGATGGCACAACCATCCCCTCGAGGACTATTTCCATTCCCATCGTATGCGCGCATACGCCGCGCCCCTGGAAGTAATTGCAAGTGCAATTCCACTTGCCGTGGTCATAAGTGACCGTGTGGTCATTGTTTTCTCCGCGGATATTGGCTTCAAATGAGTTGATAGTGATGCGATCTTTTTCTTCTGCGTAACGTTTTGCTTTTTCAATCTTACCGATTAAACCGCTGTCCATCATATCTTCGCTGCTCCGTTTCAGTCATATTTTAAAAGAAAAACACGCGCCGTTAATAGTTGGCGTGTGCTTCTGTCCACAAGACAAGCATTGTACTGATCATCCTATCAGGCTAACTCCTGCATATTTTGATTATAGCCGATGATGCCCATTATTTCAATTCGATAATCGCAGATTACACAAGAAAGTAGGCTTTCAGATAGAAATGGAGGTGCAACTGTTCTTCTTCGTAAGGTCCATAAGGTATACTTCTAATAATCAGTTTTGCTTTCATTGAGGAGGAGCTATGAAAAACAATAGCCGAAATCATCGATCTGTTCTCCCAGCTTTTTTGCTTCTGATATTGATGCCTGTAGGTCTGACCGCCTGCACCCAAACAGGCAATCCCGCCGATTCGACCGGGCGTTGGGTGTCGATCGCGATGGGTATCTTGCTCCTGCTGGCTTACCTTGGGCTGGTGGTCTACCTCTGGCGCGTTGGGAAGCTCAGCACCTGGTTTGCCGCCGGCAGCGCCGCTGCCAAACTGAAGACCCAGGACGCGCGCCTCAAGGGCGAATTGAAAAGCCTGGATCGCGATAAGAGCGATCTGCTGGACGAACTCGGCGAGAAAGCATGGGCAGCCAGGGTCAGCGATCCCAGTTACGAAAGCGCTTATAACCAGCTTCTGACCGTCCAGGGGCAGATCGACGGCGCGACGGATCACCGGCGTTCCCTTGAAGAGAAGAAGGTGGAGCTGGCTGAGCAGCGCAAGGCGGTAGTTGAGCGCTTTGGTCAGCAGATTGATGCCCTCAAAAGCCAGCAAACTGCTGTGGAACACGACCTGAATGACGCAAAAAACCGCGTGCGGGCACTTGAAGCAGACCTGGATGCAGCCTCTCAGGAAAAAATCCGCTTCCAGCGCGACGTCAAGGATACCCGCGGGCGTATCATCGAACTGGAACGTACAGACGACCCCGACAAAGGCGTGCGGCTTGTTGATCTGAACAGCCGGCTGAATACCCTGACCACTTCTCTGCTGGATGCCACCAACGCCGAGCCCGAACTGGCAGCGCAGCTGCCCGGGCTGCAGAACCAGGCGCTGGCTTTCAGCACCCAGTTCAACGATCTGCAGGGTCAGATCCAGGCGCTGGAAGGCGACCTGAAAAATGAACTGCTCCCTCTGGATGATCAACTTGAAACCCTTGAGAAGCAGATCAAAACCAAAACCAGCGAGATCAAGAGTTTCGGCGAGCAATTAGGTCCGATGGCGAAGTCTCTTGGCGCCCAGGTCGAAAAAGCCCGACCTCTCTCACCAGATCTGACTGAGCTTTACCAAAAGCTGGACATGATCCTTAGCAAAGTCGACTTTAAAGCCCAAGCGAAAGAGGACATCTCGAGTAACCTCGGCACGGTTGATAAGACCGCTTCGCTCAATTTCTACGTCCTGTTGCTGATCGGTGTGCTCATCATCGTCCTGGCAATTTTGCTCCTGACCGGAGTGATTTGATCCCAGGGACAACTTTTCCCCGAATTCTCAAACCTGATTGAAGGAGGATATTCCTTTGCCTGAACACAGCCAAAACATCCGACAGACCCTTGAACAACTGACACTCGAAGAGAAAGCCTGGCTGATTTCAGGCGGAAGGGATTTCTGGCACACGCGTGCCATCCCAAGGCTGGGCATTCCAGCGCTAACGCTGCACGACGGACCCCACGGATTGCGAAAAACGATTCCAAAAGCGGGTCAAGCCGCTTTGGAGGGGAGCTTTCCCGCCACCAGCTATCCCAGCCTTTCGGCAGTCGCCTGTTCGTTTAACCCTTATCTTGTGTTTGAGCTCGGTCAGGCGCTTGGCGCGGAAGCTAAAGCCGCTGAGGTGGACGTCTTGCTGGCGCCTGGAGTGAACATCAAGCGCCATCCCCTCAACGGGCGCAACTTTGAGTACTTCTCGGAAGACCCCCTCGTAGCGGGTGAGCTGGCAAGCGCCTACATCAACGGCGTCCAAAGCCAGGGCACGGGCGTTAGCCTCAAGCACTTCGCTGCCAACAACCAGGAATTCTGCCGGGTGATCAACAACTCGGTCGTCGATGAGCGCGCTCTGCGCGAGATCTACCTCAAACCGTTTGAGATCGCCATCCGCAAGGCACAGCCCTGGACGATGATGAGTTCCTACAATCGGCTCAACGGTACCTACACCAGCGAGCATGTGGAATTGCTAACCAAGATCGCGCGGGAGGAGTGGGGCTTTGCGGGCTTGTTTATGACCGATTGGGGCGGCATGAACGACCGTGCCACGGCCATCCCCGCCGGCACGGACCTGGAAATGCCGCCGGTCGGGCAGTATGGCGTGGACCGCATCCTGGAGGGCGTGCGCTCGGGCAGGATCGCGGAGAGCGACCTGAACCGCGCGATTGGCAAGCTCTTAGAACTGATTGACAAGGTGCGCGAAGAACGCAAACTTGGCAAAACCTGGCAGGTGGCAGATTTTGAGGCGATCGCGAAGAAGGTCGCGATTGAGTCGGCCGTTCTGCTGAAAAACGAGCAGAGCCTTCTGCCGCTGCAGTCGGGAATGAGCGTTGCGGTTGTCGGCGCGATGGCAGAAAAGCCGCACGTCCAGGGCGCGGGCAGCAGCCGTGTGCACCCGCGGCGGATCGTCTCCTTCATGGATGCTCTGCACGAAGAACCGCTGGATTGGCCTTATGCCCAGGGCTATGAATTGAGTGGCAAGGAAAACGCGCAGGTGGCGCAGGAAGCGCTGGAACTCTGCCGTGGGAAGGACGCCGTTCTGTTCTTTGCCGGCTTGCGTGATGTTGAAGAAGCCGAGAGCTACGACCGCCAGCACCTGGAACTCCCTGCAGTCCAAAATGCCCTGATCGAGCGCATCGCCTCCGAGAACCCGAACGTGGTGGTCGTGCTGCATGCCGGCTCGCCGGTGAGGATGCCGTGGCTGGGCAAGGTCAAAGCCGTGCTGCTGATGGGGCTTGGCGGGCAGATGGTGGGGGCAGCAACGCTCGAGCTGATCTTGGGGCGTGCCAATCCCTGTGGTAAGCTAGCCGAAACCTGGCCTTTAGCGCTGGAAGACACGCCGGCGTACGGGCAGTTTGGCAAGCGCTTTAACACCCAGTACCGCGAGAGCGTCTTTGTCGGCTATCGCTTCTACCAAAGCTTTGCCAAAGCGGTAGCCTTCCCGTTTGGCTTTGGCTTGTCCTATACCAGTTTTGAGATCGACACCCTCGAGATCAGCCAACCCAGCCTTGCGCCCGGGCATGCGCTGCATGTAAGCGCGCGGGTGACTAATATTGGCTCTCGCGCGGGCAGGGAAGTGCTGCAGCTCTACATCTCACCACCCGCGTCTGCCCTTTTCCGCCCCCGGAAAGAATTGAAGGCTTTCTCGAAGATGGCGCTGGCGCCGGGAGAAAGCCGGGTGGTCCATTTCACTCTGCACCATATTGATTTCGCCTATTGGAACGCCGCGGTCCACGCCTGGGACTACGAGGCGGGCGAATATCGGCTGCTGCTGGGCACATCGGTGGCTGACACCCCTCTTGAGGCCGCTGTTTTGTTGGCGGGTTGGCCGCCGGAAGTGAGCGTGCCAGATTACAGCCAATCCGCGCCAGGCTATTACGCTTATGGAACTGGGGCTCTAAACACCTCGGATGCGGCTTTTGAGAGCGTCTATGGCAGCCCGCTGCCGCTGGACCCGCAGGGCGAGCCCAGGGTGTATGACCTCAACTCCAGCCTTTGGGATGCCCGCAACCGTCTCAGGGGCAGGCTGCTCACGGCGCTGCTTGGAAGAGCCGCCCGTAAGCGGGCTGCGGACAGCGGGGAATACCAGGAAGTCAACGACCGCATCGTGCAGGCCTCCATTCTGAATGCCCCCTTGCGCTCGTTTGCCATGGGCGCGCCGATGCGCGTCCCCGAATCCCTCGCCCTGATCCTGAATGGCAAGATCTTCCAGGCAATCCAGAAGCTGTCGGAGAGAGATAAGACGTAGTAGGTTTTCTTAGTCATAATAATAATAATGCAAATGGAGTTGTAGAGGCGACGCATGCGTCGCCTCTACAGGGAATCTGACGATACCTTCAAACGGCCAGGATATCAGGATTGTGACCAGAAGTTGCAGTTTTTTCTTGCGTTCCTCCCAAAGTTGGTCTGTTGTCCGTTATCGTGTAATCATCGGCAGGAAGAGCCAATTGGTCGTGAATAACGCGGTGATGCCGGTGTTTCCGTAAATAGTGACCAGTAAAGGGTTATCCGACCCGCCTGCATTCCCGCCCCAACCTGCGAAGTTCCAGCCAGGATCAGCGGTCGCGGTCAGGGTGACCTCGTCTCCAAACATATAGGTGTCCCAAAGGGGTTCTACGCTGACCGAGCCGGAACCAATGGGAGTCACGGTCAGCGTGTAATAATCCTGGGTGAAGGTTGCCGTGATGCTGGTGTCGCCGAGGATTGTGTACGTCAAGGGGTGTTCCGAGCCGGAGGCATCCCCACTCCACTCCAAGAACGACCAGCCGGGGAAGGCAAGTGGGGTGAGCGTGACCTCCTCCCCATAGTGGTACGTCGTCTTAGGTGGAGAGACCTCCACTGACCCAGATTCATCAGGCGCAACATCGACCTCCAGGAAGTATTCATCCTGCAAGAAAGTTGCCGTGATACTGGTATCATCAAGAATGGTAATAGTCAGGGGATTATCTGAGCTGGAGGCATCCCCACTCCAGCCCTCAAAGCTCCAGCCGGGATCAGCAGTGGCGCTTAGGGTCACTTCATCTCCGTAAAGGTAGCCGGTTTGGTCTGGGTTTTTGGTGACGGAGCCGCTACCTATGATCTCCACCGAAAGCGTAAATCCGTTGAGAGATGAGCCAAACTCGTAAGCGCCCATGTCGCAGGTGGCTGGTTCGTTCAAGTCGCCATCGACGGGGCGCATGAAGCCGCGCTGGTCCACGGCAGGGCAATTCGCGTTGGTGCCCGAGTCAATCGCGGGGCTTTCGATATCAAGCGCGTGTGTTTGAGAAAAACCGCCATTATCAGCCAGGGGCAGCAGCAACGGATTTTGGTCGAGGTTGCCTGTTCCGGAGAAGCCGCCCTGGACGATGCTGTATGTGATGGTCGCGTTGCCCCAGATTTGGCTGGGAGAGTTAGCCCAAATGATCGCGTTGGTCAGAACAGGCCAGCTTTGATTGTAGTTGAACATCCCCCCTCCTCCACCTCCATTGTTTGCTGAGTTAACAGAAATTGTGGCATTGGTCAGGTTGGGGTTGCTGTGGTCATTGTTATACAATCCTCCACCATCACCGGACGAGGTATTTCCGGAAAAGGTTACATTTGTCAGACTGGGGCTGCAAGCCTGGTTGAACATACCGCCGCCGCTACCTGCTGTGTTTCCGCTAAAGAGCACCCTGGATAGCACGAGCCCGCTGGAAGCATTATAGATGCCACCGCCTGCATCCTGGGAGGTATTGTTACTGAAGATCACATCTGTCAGGGTAGGTAATCCGCCTGTTGCGTTGAACAACCCTCCGCCCTGATCGGCCGCAGAGTTGTCATAGAAAGACACCTGGGAAAAGGTGGGGCTGCCGCTTTCGATAAACATTCCCCCACCGAAATAAGCTGTGTTGCCACTGATGGTCACATTGGTGAGGGTCGGATTGCTGCTAACATAGTTGCCTATTCCACCACCATTACTTGCCGAATTACCATAAATGGTCACATTCGTCAGAGTGGGGTTGCTGTTGAAATTATCAATGCCGCCTCCGAATTGCGCAGAATTGCCAGTGAAGAACACATTGGTGAGGGTGGGGTTGCTGCCGATGAAGTTTGCCATCCCGCCACCACCAAAACTTGCGGTGTTGCCAATGAATAATAGATTTGCCAGGGTGGGGCTGCCGGTCATACTGAACATTCCGCCACCATAAGCTGGTTGGACGGTATCGCCAGTGGTGTTCCCGGCTGTGATGGAGAACCCGTCCAGAATGGCGCTCGCGTTCACCCCGCTGGCTGTGACCACGTGGAAGCTGTTATCCGTGTTGCCGCCTTCCGCGCTGATATCGCCACTGAGGATGGTCGGGTTGGCATTCCAATCCCGTGTTTCCCATCCGCCGCCGTCTGCCGGGAAGCCGCCGTAGACTTCCACGCCCGAAACAAGCTGGAATGTGGCTGACCGGTCACCGGTTGTAGTGGGTTTATAGGTGCCAGCCGCCACCCAGATATGATCCGGGGCAATGGGATGGGTTAGGGCTGTTTGGAGGTCGCAGGCGGTCGGCCAAGAGAAGCAATCCCCGCTGGCGCCCTGCTTGACGTAGTAGACAATAGCCTCGGATAATGCAGTGTTGGGTAAATTAGCTGAAGCAGGGTTTGAGGAAAGAGGCAAAAGCAATAACGCCGCAATCAGGAGAAAATGAAGTGCTTGCCGCGATTTGTCCATAGATACACCTCCCATTTATGAAAAGCCAGAAACACAAGTCTGGTAAGGTGAAATGAAACAAGATAATTCTTGTGCTTACTGCAAAGCCAAGTTGGATTATAGTGGATTTACTCATAGTATACACAAAAAAAGCCGGTAGTTATTAGTTTTTGAAATGGTATTGCTTATTTTCCGTATAATAAGATCAGAAGGTGGCTGTGAAAAACGCTATCGCTGTTTGGCTCCTGGTGTGTTTCCTTTTACTCCTGTTTCCTGGTGGGGATTTACAGAAGGCTTCAGCGCAAAATGAGACAGGGTACGACCTGGTTGCGGCTGTGAACGCCTTGAGGGCGGCTTATGGGCTGGAGCCCTACACCATCGACTATGGGATCATGGATTATGCCCAGCAGCATTCGCAGTACCAGGCGGACACCAAAACCAGCACGCATACCCATTCAGACGGCACGAATTCCCTCCGCCAGGGGCTGATCGAAAACGTCGCTGGGGGTGATACCGGTTATGTGACGGTCGACATCGTCGTGAACCAGATCTGGGTCGATTGGGGTCATCTGAACACCATGATCGGCTACGAGAGCGGTCAGGTAGGAGGGGGCGTCGCTAATGGTGCTAACAATACAACCTATTACACGCTCAATGTGCGGACGGGGCAGAAAGTCACGACCACCCTTACCCCGGGCTCGCCTATAGGAACCACCGCTCCGTTTATTCCGATCATAACCGCGACCACGCTGCCCTCAGGCGAGATTTGGCACCTGGTGTTGGAGGGGGAGACGCTGTGGGGGATAGCCGTTTCGTACGGCGTCACGATGCAGTCGATCCGGGACCTGAATGGCATGCTTGCGGAGGATAGCATCATTTATCCGGGAGATTTGCTTTTGATCCGGACCGGCGTCAGCCTTTCTGTAACAGATGAGAGCCCCACCAGCGTGCCTGCCACGCCAACCCCGGAATACACCGCGACACCAACCTCTTCCCCCACGCCGGAGCAAACCGCGATCAGCAGTCCGACAGCGCTTATCTCTGACCCCATCCCCCCCAAGCCCTCGTCGAACGGAGACACATTGCTTGTCATGGCTATAATTCTTGGGTCAGTGGGTGTGGTGCTGGGTGTGATTGCGTTTTTTGTCTATCGGAAAAAGGATCAGGGAAATCACGGCTAATCTGCCCAACAAGACTGATGTGTTCTCATCTGTCTCCAGATGCCCATTCACGTTGTTACGGGCTTTGTCTGTGCGGGTAACCACAGCGGTGGGAGTAAACCCCCACCGTACGAAGGATCCCCACCGTAGGGATGGGCCTCTGGTCCATCCGCTATGTTTGGAATATTGAAGAATAGGAGTTGGGAGATCTGGCGGTCAAGAACCTCGCACGACCTGTACCCGCAACGAAGTGGCTGGGTATACGGAGACCGGTGAAAACTGAGTCACAAATGTAGCCAAATAATGGCCTCAAAAATCCAGGCTTCCGATGTCAGGTTGAACTGCGCAACCTGACCTACGCCTAAATGTGTTACCTATGTGCTGTCACATGATGTTGTCTATCTCCTGATGCCATACAGCCGCCTGTTCCACAACTTACTGGTTATCGCATCCCACAACGGGAGGCTTTCCATGGCCGTCAACCCTACGACCATCACAGAAATCAAAGACCGGGATAAAGGCGATATCCCGGTCTACGAGACTGAACGAGAAGCGCAGTTTCTATTTGATCATTATCGGTAAAAAGACGCTATTCGCGATCACCGTGAAGAACTGCCAGTTGTAATCCTGGCTTAGAGGGTTACTGTTGAGGTCCAATATATCCGTGGTCATAGTCACCGCATAAGTCTTCATCCCCGCCAGTGGAGCGAGCAGTTGAATCGTCAACAGGTTGGTTGCCGGGTCAAAACTGGCTTTGCTCGGGATAACAGCCCCACCAACTTCCATGATTGATACGCTGGAGGGGGTAATAGATTCCTCCTGGATCTTTTCGCTCAACTTGGCTACAATGACCGGCGGGTAGACATCCCCTTCAGGGATCTTATAGATTGGCGTAGAGGAGTATTCAACATCCGTTTCCTGATCCTCCGGCATCACCCACAGAACGTTTGGACCAGTTAGATCTCCGCTTGTTGAAACCTCGATCGTCACCTGGGTCGGTTGACTTGTCTCCCCATCCAGGCTGATGCTAAAAGTAAAGAAATCCGTGCCGATAAAATTCTCGACAGGCGTGTAGGTTAGGTTGGGCAGTTGTCCTTCCAGCGTGCCCCCAAAGGGCAGGGTTTCCAGGTTGAAGATCAGGCTGCCAGCGGGGCGACCCTCAAGGGCAAATTCAAGCGGGGTCATGTAATCCGTTTCAAGCTGCATGGGTGTTGCAGTCAGGGGGTAGATGACGTTCACCCAGGTGTTGGTGGGAGTTTCTTCCGGCACGCTCGGGAAGAACACGACCGCCTGGTTTACCACCGCGGTGCCGATCTCCAGACCCGGTTTAAGTTGGGCTGTGTAGGTCACCTCCGCCTCTGAACCATCCTCTCCCTTTGGCGCAAGTTCTCCAATGTACCAGAAGATCTGCCGCTCGGCAGGCATGTAAACGCCGCCATTATTGATCACCAGCGTGCTCTCATCAAGTTGCGCTGGCAATTCATTGAGGATGTAAACCCCATAGGCATCTCCCGCGCCTTCATTCTCACAGGTGATGCGATAATCCATTACTTGCTCCGGTAAGACGTCGCCAAGGGGACCATAAATCGCGTTGGGGTCTTTTGCTACCCGGATCCCCAGGTCACTGCATTTGGGCGTGCTGGCATTGAGCCCGTCTTCTGAACATCCAGTGGGCGTCACCATCTGCGGACCAAACACCACGTTCAAAAACCCTCCGTCTTCAGTGCAGGGCTTGCAGCCGCCATAGCCATCGTTTCCAGCCACGCAGCGCGTTCCTTCTCCACAAACTTCAATGGTGTTCGGCGCTGCGGGGAAGCTGTTCCAGAAACCGCACTCATACTTCTCGCAGCGGCTGCTCCCACCAATGAATGACGGCGACCACAACACATCCCCGGGATTGCAGCAGCCCGCAAGGGGATTGCTGCTGCAGCCTTCATGGCAGACGTAAACGTCGGCTACCCGGGTAACCACCTCGTAAACCAACAACGCCGATCCCAATAATCCAGCGGCAACAGGCAGACCAAACAGCCATGTGCCAGCCGCTTTGGCAGTATCCTTCATCATCTCAATGGTGATCGTTTTCAAGCTGCAGTTCCGCATACAGCGGGCGTAGTTGCAATCCGCCTGGATTGAACCGGGTTCTTCCGCGTCTGCCCAGGCTCCCCAGGTGGACCGTTCCAGTGTAAGCAGATTGGTTAGCTGTCCGCCTGCAAGGTCTTCAATTTTGAAAAACGTGCTGCCATCGGTGGTGATCGCCACGACTCCACTACTTGATAGATTTAACATACGAGCAAGTGTTTTATCAACTGTGCGCAGAAGGGCTGTTTTTACCACCCGACCGCCATCAAAGCTCGTCTCTGAGGCTTCAATGAAGGCGAATCCCTCAGCAACAGCCGCACTATATAAAGTTTCAAGATCTGGGTTGGAAGCCCGCCAAGTGTCAAAATCGGCTTGACCTCTCCGTAAAATGCTGGAGATATCGTCTGGTGAGTAATTCAGATAATCTTCCCGGTTTAGATCATCGGGTTTGTAGTTGGTGCCGGAAAGCATGGTGAAAGACCCATCCCGATAGCTGGCAGCCAGACCCCAATCGTAGCGGACTCTCGCGGTCAGCATGCCTTGCGTTCCGGGGGCGATATCGCCAAGTACCCAGAATACCTGGTGGCGTCCTGGCCAGTAGATGCCGCCTTCGGTGCTGCTGACGTAAGTGCCAGCCAGTGGAAGTTGGATCACCGCGACAGCGTCATAGATCGGGTCAGCCGTAAGGTTCAGATACTGGATGGCATAATCATTAACCTCTCCGGGACTGATCATGCTTGGTCCCGCGCTGCTCACCCACATTTCGCCGACCAGGGTCTGGTCTTCGGGGGGAGTCGTCAGGAAGGGGTTGAAATTGACGTTATTGCCTACTGGATTGCCCAAACCCCCTGGATTTAAGCTGGCATTGTAAGGTCCAGTTGGATCGCCCCAATAGTTGTAGTAGGCATTGATAGCCTCAGGACCATAGCCAGCGTTTTTGACTCCTAAAGTTGGGTTGTCGTAAATCTCATTATAGAGAATACTAGTCGTTGAAGAGGTCGGGGCAACCGCAGAAATACCAATATCGTTATCATGGATCTTGCAGTTCTGAATAACAGAGTTGGTCGGTGGGGTTGTAGAGGAGGAACCCAATATTAGTCCATAACCCTCAGCACCAAACGGAGAATCGAAATTAGAGTATGAGACATCACAATGTCGAAGGATCATGGTGCCTTTTTCGTTCTTCAGACCACCCCAAGCCGTAGGTCCAGTTTGGGTGTCGTAGGCTCGACTGAATACGATTGGATAGTCAGCAGTTCCCAGGGCATACAGCGCACCGTCCTGATTGACCCATAGATATTTGCCCGGTTCAAACCCAAGCGTTGTTCCAGGAGTGATGGAAACCACCCCGCCGCTGTTGACGTTAATACTGTTTGTGATAACTACTGGAATGCCCGCTTCAGCCAGATCCCATTCCCGACCAGTGGTTAGAGCGCAGCCAGCCAAGGCCAAAGCATTTCGCGTGTTGCCGCTCGCGCTTAAGTTCCTGGCAGTAATGGATCCGTTGCAATTCCAATAAAGGCTTTCGTTGACATTGTTGTTAAATTGCACATTCTCAAGAATCAAACTGACGTTGTTTACAGTCGCGTAGACTCCGTTTCGCTCGCTTCCGTCAAATCCGGTAATACCGTTGCCGCTGATTACCACATCCTTTAGCGCCAGGCTGGCTGGCCCCCCTCCCACGGTGATGCCATTATCCCCACTGCCAGAAATGGTGCCACCTTCAAGGCTGAGGTCAAAAGTTGCGCCACTGCTCGTGCCTATGTGAATCCCGTCATCAAGATTATTTAATACGTCCACATTGGTCATGTCCAGGTGCAAAGCTTTGCCACTCTCAGCATAACCGTAGATCCCATGCATGGCAAAATCGTGAAATACGCAGTCACTAACGGTCACATCATCGGACCTCACATACAATCCGTAACCCACACTGTCAACCCCATCAAGATCACAATAGTTTAAATCAGCCATCCCTCCAAAGGCCACTTCCACAAAACCCCGGATGATGCTGATCGGATCCAATTCCGTCCCTGCTAACAGAAGCGCACCTCCCGAAAGGACTCTGAAACCACTGGTGAGAGTAGTCATATCCAAAATTGCGCCTTGCTGAATGGTTAGGCTAATCCCATTTGGTATTTGCATCACACAACTTGTGTATCCACATCCAAAACCGATAGGCGCACCCCCCAGGTCTACATTCTGCGTGAGACTGTAATCCGGGTTTGGAATCCAGATGATAACCTTGTTCCTGTCATTCCCGCTAAAGGTCAGGTTGGAGTAGGTCGGTTGCATGTTGATGGATGATTGGTAAACAGCAAGCCCAACCATGTCATCGGGATTGCCGTTCGTGTTATTTGAGACAGTCGTGTTCTGGATGGAAGGCGTCCGTCCAGGCGTGTCGAGCACCACTCCATCCACATGTCCATCCCTGATCTCGGAATGATTCAATGTCAGGTCAGCCCGGCGGACATCCAATTGCGCACGGTTGTAACAATTGTTGTAAGAGCTGTCCTCATACCCACCTGCACAAACACCAGAACCGGCATAGCGGATAGAGGCATAGTCCAGGTTGGCTGAACTGTTTTCGTACAACACTATGCCGTACCAGCTATTGGCGGGGTCATCGTTCAGGCTGGTAAAAACAGCCGGGTTGCCCTCACTGCCCGTTACGTTCAGCGTTCCCAACACCTTGAGCCCCCTGCCGGAGCCGCCAAACCGCACGACCGCACCGGCCTCGACTGTCAGCGTCACTCCCGCGCTGACTGTGACAATGCAATCGGCCAGGTAAACATTGCCCGACGTCCAGGTTGTGTCTGTAGAAATCACTGGAGTCATGCAAACGTCCACATCAACCTGCAGTTGACTACCGGGAATACCTTCCGGGTCGCTTGAAGAAACCGGAGTGATCGGTGAAACGGATGAAAGGCAGACAGCCATCAGGAGGATGGCTGTGACCAACATTCTGCAGGTCCTGAACAAGTTTTTTTTCAGGATTGACAACGGAATTCTCTTAAAAGAGTTATTCATACGCATCCTCCCCAAAAGTCGGAATATATTCAGTTATGAAAGAAAGTTTAGAAGAGTTTTAGCATCGAGTCGCCGCTAGAAAATGCAAGAATTAGCTCGGGGATGCTTGGTGATATTTTAACATAAAAGCAATATTCTAATGACACATTTTTGGGAAAACTACCAAAGAATCCGGGAGAGGAATTTTTTGCAGTAACTGTCTCTCGCATAGGGCATGAAAACATACCTGCCAGACCGATATTCGTGGATAGCATAGGTATTGTTTATGAAAGTCGTTTGATGGCGACAGTTTTCGAAAATTTAAGTTATGAAAAGTTGCTCTGGTTCATTGACCAGAGCAACTTATTACAACACGAGTTTTATGGCTCAAGCGAGATGAATCTCTTGCTCTCATCGCTAAATTCAAACAAAGGATCAAAGACGATTTTTATTTCTGTTTCACCTGCTCCGACTTGTAATATCATCCATCCTTCATATTCGCCGTCAGGATAGAGGGTAACATTGAATGCGGGATCAGGATCAACTACGCTTGGTACATCATGCAGGACACCGTTGCTGCCAGTGGTGTTGAAATCAAAATCACTGACATTTGTTGCAACATCTTCCGTACTGATGTTGTGGACATACGCCTTCACAGCGATATATTCAAATCCATCTTCTGGCGGGTCATTATATTGATTGGCAGCGAGTGCCATGTTCCACGCCTCGTCTCCACGAATCACTTCGACAATTGAAATCTCCCAATTATCTGTGGTTACTTTTTCGGACATTGAAGCAGGGTTATTACGCTCTTTTCCAATATCGGTGGAGGCAATGTTGATCAAATCAGTCGGAACTTCAAGTGAAGCACCTTCATCAACAGCCAGATATCTCACTTCGTCATCGTCAAAGGTCCAGGATTCTTGAAAAGCTAACATTAGATTTGTCTCACCAATAATTGACTGAAAGACCACCCACCCCTCATATTCCCCACCTGGATATAAGTCAATGTCAAGCTCTGGCTCAGGCTCGACAATGCTGGGCAAATCATGCAAGATGTTGGAGCTGCCCGTGATGTTAAAGGAATAGCCATCAATGGAGCTTGAATCATCCACCGTTCCGATGTTGCGGACCTGTAGCTTGAGAGCGATGTACTCATAACCGTCTGCGGGAGGCTCATTATATCGATTGGCTTCCAGGACTAGATTCCAGGCAGCTTCACCGCGCACAACCTCAAGGATTGTCATTTCCCAGTCTTCCGTAACCAGTTTTTCATTGAACGGAATGGGTGAGCTGCGATGCATTCCGGTCTCAGAAGCTGCGATGGCATTTAGGTCAGAGGGAATATTGATTGAAGCGCCCGGGTCAAGAGCAATGTATCGCTTTGCGTCTTCGTCAAAACTCCACGATTCGTCGAACACCAGGATCAAGTTGCCTTCACCCTGGCCTACCAGGTACACAGACCAACCTTCGGTCTCTCCGCCGGAGAATAAGGTAGCATCAAGCTCTGGCTCTGGTTTCACGACACTTGCCATGCCCGTTGTGTATAGAATTGCCTTATCTCCGGTAACATAGAAATCGTATCCACTGATGCTATGCTCATCACTGTCGTTGTAGGTGCATTTGACGTGGATCTTTACCATGAGATATTCCATACCCTCCGGAGCAGGCTCATTGTAAGAGTTGGCTGCCTGGATATCAGTCCAGGCGTCAGCACCGCGTTTGGTTTCAAGCACCTGAACATCCCAGTTTGGCACTGAAACGACTTCTGTTCCCGGGAAAGGATTGGACCTTGAAAATCCCATCGGCGCGATTGTAGGCGCGATGGTAGGCGTAGCTGTGGGCGGAATGGTGGGGGCAATTGTGGGTGGAATTGTGGGGGCGGTGGTGGGTGAGGTTGTGGGTTCAACAATTGGTTGTGTAACCTGGGGCGGTTCGGTGACGGATTCACCTGGCGCAGCAACAGTAGCAGTGATTGGATCTACCTTTTCAGGAGTTTCCTCTGTACTTCCCCCGCATGAAAGAGTTGCAAGAACCAGGACGATCGCAATAATGAATAGAGCATGCCTTTTCATTTCTCCTCCAATTTCCGGATTGTGAATATTATTATACGCGAAAGGATGGGTGAGTCGCTATAGCCCCTCCGAAGTTCTGAGTGAAGAGCCTCTGAGTGGAACAATGAAAGGGGAGGATGTGCCCCAACCAAAGTGCCAACCAATTTATTGGAATCAAAAGGAAAAGCGGGCGATCGGACACCTGTACCCCCTGCGGGTGTTTGAAACGAACGTATACATTCCAAAATGAGTAGAGGCGACGCAGTGCACAGCCTCCCCTTGCGGGATGCGTCGCCCCTACCAATGAATAAGAAAAAAGCGGGCGATCGGACATTTGTACCCCCTGCGGGTATTCGAACCGAACGTATACATTCCAAAATGAGTAGAGGCGACGCATGCGTCGCCCCTATCAAAGGATCTTAAATAAGAAAAGCGGGCGATCGGACACCTGTACCCCCTGTGGGTATTCGAACAGACCATATTGTGAATGTTAAATAAAAAAAGCGGGCGATCGGATTCGAACCGACGAATGTTAGCTTGGAAGGCTAATGCCTTACCACTTGGCGACGCCCGCGTAGCCTCTATTTTAGCCGATTCGTCCTCGCTGTCAAACAATTCGCAAGGATTAAGTTTTCGTAGGTCGGCTCACCATACCTTAAAGGTGTGCAGTCTATAGGACAATACGGCTTCGTCGTAGGTCGGCTTGCGCATTTCAAGCCGACAATGAATTGGGAACAGCACAAAAACAATTTTAATTGTGTGACAAAGAGCAATGTCGGGTTCAACTGCGGAACCCGACCTACAACTAAATTACACAGCAATGTCGGGTTCAACTGCGGAACCCGACCTACGACTATCAATATTCGGCTTATTACTGCCTGAGTAACTCCAGCAAGATCTCACGTGTGCGCTTGGGGTCAGCCTTGCCGCCGGTGGCGCGCATCACCTGCCCCACGAACCAGCCCAGCAGGCTTTCTTTGCCGGCTCGGAAGCTTTCTACCTCAGCTGTCGAGGCAGCCAGCACAGCTTCAATCTGAGATCTCAGGGTGTCGCTGTCGGCGATCACCGCCAATCCTTCTGCTTCCACGATCTCCGCCGGGGCGCGGCCGCTCTCCTCCACTTTGCGCAGCAGGCTCTTGCCGGTGGCGGCGTTGATCTTGCCGTCTTCCACCATGCGGATGATCTGCGCCAGGAAGGCAGGGGTCAGCACCAGCTCAGAGGCTGTCCTGCCGAGGTCGTTCATCAGGCGCGAGAGGTCGTTCATCATCCAGTTGGAGACGGTCTTCGCCTCTCCGCCAAAACTGGCAACCGCGGCTTCAAAATAGTCCGAAAGTCCGCGTTCCGAGGTCAGGATTTCGGCATCGTACGCCGAAAGTCCGTAATCCGTCTCAAAGCGAGCTTTTCTTGCCAGCGGGAGTTCGGGCAGCTCGGCCTTGACGCGCGCGATCTCCTCCCCCGTCAGGACGACTGGCAGCAGGTCCGGCTCGCGGAAGTAGCGGTAGTCCGCCTCGGTTTCCTTGGAGCGCATCATGCTCAGCTTGCCGGTGTCGGCATCCCAATCGAGGGTGTAGCTGACGACCCTGCCGCCAGACTCCACCAGTTCAATCTGGCGTTTAGTTTCTTCGATGATCGCCTGGCGGACGGCATCGATGGAGTTGACGTTTTTGATCTCGGTTTTGGTGTTCAACACCTGGCTGCCGCGTTCGCGGATCGAGACGTTGGCATCACAGCGCAGGTGACCGCGTTCCATGTCGGCTTCCGATACGCCGATCCAGCGCAAAAGCTGGCGCAGCTGGGTCAGGTATTGGGCTGCCTCTTCGCCGGAACGTAGATCGGGCTCGGTGACCATCTCCACCAACGGCACGCCGCAGCGGTTGAAGTCCACCAGGCGCAAACCGTGATCGAGTTTGGTTTTGCCGGCATCTTCTTCGAGGTGCAGCTTGTGGATGCGCACACGGCGGGTGACGCCGTCGGGCATGTGCAGGTCAAAGTAGCCACCCTTGCCGATGGGCTGGTCGAACTGGGTGATCTGGTAGCCCTTGGGCAGGTCGGGGTAGAAGTAGTTCTTGCGGTCAAAATGCGAGACCGGGTTGACCTCGGCGTGCATCGCGGCGGCCAGCAGCGCGCCCTTGTGGATGGCTTCGCGGTTCAAAACGGGCAGCACGCCGGGCATACCGGAGCAAACCGGGCAAATATTGGTGTTGGGTTCAGCTTCCCATGAGTCCGCCTTGCAGGAGCAGAAGATCTTGGTCTGGGTGTTGAGCTGGATGTGGGTTTCGAGCCCGATAACGACTTCGTAATCTTTCATTTTGTCACCTCCTGGCGCAGGACTACAGGACGAACTGCGCGCCAGGCTTCCCCCTGGGTTGCTTGTTCAAAGGCATAGCTCGCCCGCAGGGTCAGGTCTTCGCGGAAGTCCGGACCGATGAACTGGATCCCGATGGGCAGATTATCAGCATCCAAGCCGCCCGGGATGCTGACAGCCGGCAAACCGGCATGGTTGGCGGAAACGGTCATCTGATCCGAATACTGCATGCGCACCGTATTTCCGAAGACGTCGTTGCGCTTGAAAGAGGTGGTGGCGGTGGTGGGGGTGAGGATCACATCCAGGCGGTGCTCGCCGTGGGGGTCGAAGGCGCGCTCAAAATCGCGCCGGATCATGGCGCGCACCTTGAGAGCCCGCTGGTAATAGTTGGCGGCATAGCCTTCCGAGGAGAGGTACATCCCCATCAGGATCCGCAGCTTGACCTCAGAGCCAAAACCCTCAGCGCGGGTGCGTCGGATAAGGTCCTGCAGGTCTTCCACATCAACAGGGGTGCGGTAGCCATATTTGACGCCGTCGAAGCGGTGCAGGTTGGATGCAGCCTCCACGCGTGAAACCACAAAATAGGTCGGGATGCTGTATTTGGCGTTGGGCAGAGGAACGTTCTCGACGATTTCCGCGCCGAGGTCTGCCAACACTGAGGCAGCATGCTGCACGGCCTGGCTGATCTCTGCTTGGATGGTCTCCATGGCAAGCTCGCCGGTTTCGAAATCCGGGTAAAAAAGATGGGAATAATCGGGCGAAAGCCCAACGCGCAAGCCTTTGACGCCTTCCTTCAGCGTTTCGAGGTAGTTGGAGGGTGGCACAACCGAAGAGGTGCTGTCTTTTGGATCATTCCCGGCAATAACCTGCAGCATCAAGGCAGCGTCGCTCACGTTGCGTGCGATCGGACCCGGGCAGTCCAGGGAGGACGAGAACGCCATCAGACCATAGCGCGAGACGCGCCCATAGGTCGGTTTGAGCCCAACCACACCGCAGAAAGCAGCCGGCTGGCGAATGGAACCGCCGGTGTCTGTGCCGAGCGAGAGCGCCACCTCTTCAGCGGCGACGCTGGCAGTGGAACCACCCGACGAGCCGCCAGGCACGCGGGATGGGTCCCAGGGGTTATTTGGAGAGGGTTTAAAGGCGCTGGATTCACTGGAAGAGCCGAAAGTGAACTCATCCAGGTTGGCTTTGCCCAGAACCAGCGCGCCTGCGTCAATTAGCTTCTGAACCGGTGTGGCGGTGTAGGGCGGTTTGAAGTTCCACAAAATACGTGAGGCAGCCGTGGTTTCAATGCCCTGCAGGGTAAAAATGTCCTTGATCGAGACGGGCACGCCTGCCAGTGCGCCGGGGTCTTCACCCGCGGCGATCTTGCGGTCGATTTCGTCAGCCTGCTGGCAGGCGAGGTCTTCGGTCAGGCGAATGAAGGCATGTACCTTTTGCTCTTCAGCAGGATCAAGAGGTTTTTGGTCAAGGCTGCCCGGCACGCCATCCACAGCGCGGATCTGCGCGAGAGAAGCTTCGAGGACTTCGCGAGCGCTGAGCTCGCCGGCGTGTACGCGGGCGGAAACTTCTGAAGCGGAAAGCTGATTTAGGCTCATTTCGCTCCTTTCACGTCCGGGACGGCAAACATGCCATCCTCGCTCTCCGGCGCGCCAGCCAAAATCTCGCCGGGGGTGGGGAAGGGCTGCCAGGCGTCCGCGCGCGGACCTGCCCCCTGGCACTCGATACCGTGCAGGGTGGGCTGGATATCATCTTCGAGCGGCACCTGCAGCAGGGCGTTGACAGAGCTGAGTTGGTGGTTCATCTCGGTCAGAAGGTACGCGCCTTCCGCAGAGATGAGTTCAAGCGCTGCCAAACCGACCAACTTGTGAAAAAGTTCAGGACTGATTTTGCTAATGCTCATGGGTTTTCCTTTTGATTTGCTGAAGCGAATTATACCGTAGGCAAGCAATGCTATAATCGGATATGTTGGTAACAATTTTCGGATGATCGTTTGTTTTCCGCCTTGCCTTGGACTTGCTTAGCGGGACGGGGCAGGCAAAGGAGTTTATGATGAGCGAAGAAACCAAGATTCAATGCCCCGCGTGTACCGCGGAGTTGACCCCTGAGATAGTGGAGTGCCCCTGGTGCGGGCGCCTTATGACCCCTAAGGCGGAAGAAAAACCTTCCGAGGAGGCTCCTGAACGGATAAGAGACTGGTTTGAACCCGAGCCAGCTCCAGTTCCCTCAGAACCTGCGCCAATCCCATTGCCTGCAGAACCCGATGAACCTCCCGTACCAGAAGAACCCACTCAACCACCTGTGCCTTCCGAGCCTCCCGAGCCCGTTGCGCCCACAGTGGCTGTTTTTCCTGTAGCAGAGCCAGGGCTCACCGAGATTGCACCTGTTCCAGGTCGGGCGCCTGCCAGCAATCTGAAGATGATGGGGATAATCCTGACCATTTTCTCTTTCCTGGCACTGTTATTTTTTGCATTTCAGGTCTTCCAGGAAAAATTGCCACCTTTAGTGCTCGTGGTCCCGATTTTTGGGATGATGATTGGCTTGATATCCATAATGGTTGGGCAAAAGCGGTAGTGATATAGATAAGCTGGTTGAAACCCGAAAAAAATGAATGATGACAATCAATTGCCTGAGCGCCTGAGCCGCGAGACGATCTTTGAGAGTGAGTATTTGCGGCTGCACCTCGACCGGGTGCGTCAGCCAAATGGATGCATTATCGAACGTTTTCACTTCGTCGAATATCCCCATCCCGCGGTTGGGGTGGTGGTGGAGAACGATCTGGGGCAGGTGGTGCTTTGTCGCGTGCCGCGTTACACCAGCATGACCTGCGATTGGTCGGTGCCGGCTGGGGGCGTGGATAAGGGCGAGGATGCGCTGGAATCTGCCCGGCGTGAGGTGTGGGAAGAGACTGGTTTTGAGTCCTTTGACCACCGATTAGTGTATACCTATTATCCTCAACAAGGCAGCAGCAACAAGCTATTCCACGTCGTATTTTGCCGGGCTGGCGAACAAACCGGGAGTTTTGACCCGAATGAGATCAGTGAAATCGGCTGGTTCTCCAAAGAAGAGGTGGAAAGCATCATCGCCAGGGGTGAGATGCAGGACGGCCTCGGTCTGACCGCGCTTTTGCTCTGGTTGCGGGGGAAATTGTGATATGTGATCGTGCCGGCGTCTTGTGAAGCACCCCAGCGCTGAAAGCGCGTGTGGGCAGACCATGCACGTGTTCTGATCGAAGGTCACTACGTGGTAATAGACGCCATTGGCGAAAAGCTGTGCTCGGGCAGGAGCCCGGCACAATCGTTTGTTAGCAGGCAGATCACCACGATCTTTTTGCGATTACACATCCCTCCCTTATCCATTAAAATCAAACTGTGTCAGAGCAGATTTCCTCCAAAACGAAACTTAAAACCGCCACCATCCTTTTTGTACTCGGGCTGGGGCTTTACCTGCTGACCCGCTTCATTGCCCTGGACAAATTCCCGATCTATTTCTTCTCCGACGAAGCCATTCAAACCATGACTGCCAAGGACCTCGTAGCCCGGGGGTTGCGGGATTTGGATGGCAGCCTTTTTCCGGTGTACTTCGAAAACGGCGGGCAATACAACCTCTCGCTCTCAGTCTGGTTGCAGGTGTTGATCACCTGGCTGCCCAATTCCGTCTGGCTGACGCGCGGTCTGCCAGCTTTGATCACCTTGCTCTTCCCTCTAGCTGGCGGGCTCTTCCTGCGTGACCATCTCAAGGCGCGCTTTTGGTGGCTGGCGCCTTACGTCATCAGCGTCATTCCAGCCTGGTTCCTGCACTCGCGTACCGCTTTTGAGACCATGCTTGGGGCCTCGCTTTACTGCCTGTTTCTTTTTCTATATGCTAATTACCGCCTAAAGGATCGCCGCTGGTTGATACCGGCTTTGGCTGCTGGCGCACTGGCTTTTTACACTTACAGCCCCCTGCAGCTTGTGGTGGTGCTCAGCGGTGTGATCTTATTGCTGGTGGATTGGCGCTATCACTTTGCCGAGTCCAAAAGCTGGCAAAGAGGCCTGTTTGCCCTGGTCCTGCTGGCTGCACCATACCTGTTCTTTCGGCTGACGCATGCTGAGGCATTTGCGCAGCACTTGCGCATCGTGCATTCCTATTGGATAAGTGGCATCAGCCTGAGTGAAAAATTTGCCCTCTTCTTTTGGCGTTGGCTCAAGGGCTTCAACCCGCTTTACTGGTTCTTCCCGAACGAGCAGGACCTGATCCGCCACCTGATGAGGGGCTATGGGCACCTGCCCTGGCTGTTCCTGCCATTCACGCTGCTCGGTTTGTGGCGCTGCCTACGACTGTGGCGGCATCCTGCTTGGCGCGTGCTGCTGATCGCGCTGTTGGTTGCCCCTAGCGGTGCGGCGTTGGTGGATGTGGCAATTACACGGCTGTTGGTTGTGGTTGTCCCACTTGCTTTGCTGACAGCTCTTGGAGTGAACGACGCCCTGGTCTGGCTAAGCGCGAAAGTAAGAGAAAGCCGGCTGCCCGCAATTGGCCTGGCGCTGGCGCTGACAGCTGCATCGGGCTGGATGACCCGCGACGCGATCCTGAACGGTCCCACCTGGTACCAAGATTACTCCCTCTACGGTATGCAGTGGGGCGGGCAGCAGCTCAGCGCGAAGATCCTTGAGTTCCAACAAGCCCATCCGCAAGCGCAGCTGACCCTCAGCCCTACCTGGGCAAACAACACCGATGTGATCATGCGCTATTTTCTGGGCGATCCGCTGCCTGTTGAAATGGGCACGCTTGGCGAGCATATCGATTACTTTATCCCCTTTGAGGATGGAGAGGTCTTCATTCTGCCGCCTGAGGAATACGCCGCGTTGCTTGAGAACCCTAAGTTTGCGGATATCACAGTCCTCGATCTGCTACATTACCCTGACGGAAACCCGGGCTTCTATTTTGTCTCACTGGATTACGCGCCAGGTGCTGAAGCGGTTTTTGCGGCTGAAATGGCTGAGAGGCAGAAGCCCCAGGTGGAGCAGTTTGAGATATTGGGGCAGTTGGTTGAGGTGACTTATCCGATGCTGGATATTGGTCAGATAGCAGATGCCTTTGATGGAGACCGTGCCACCCTGATCCGCACTTTCGAAGCCAATCCGCTCAACCTGACACTCGCGTTTAGTGACCCTATTGACCTTCAAGCAATCACCGTCTGGCTGGGGAACGTCCGCAGCGCCATCCACGTGGAACTGATCGACGACCAGGGTCAGCACAGCCAATTTGAGGCTTTTGACACTGGCACGGAAGCCATCCACCCCATTCGACTGGATTTTGGAGAGAAAGTGGCTGTGAAGTCTCTCAACCTGAGCATCGAGAGCCTGGACGCACGCGAGCCTGTACATGTGCATCTCTGGGATGTCACCTTTGAATGATCACATTCACTCCTGAGCGAGTTCAAACACATGTGAGACGATAGGGCTTTACAAAAAAGCACATTGG